>CAZSDR010000031.1:0-7633 GCA_964605695.1 uncultured Candidatus Saccharibacteria bacterium
TGCATAGACATGTTCTCCGTACAAGAGCGGAGTTTCATCCGAACCATGATAGTAGAAGCAATAATAGTATGGAATGGAACGTGCGTTTCCAATCCATTCTACAAAAACCTCTCCGTCATCTTCATACATTCGGGCTGAGTTAAAGACTGATGTGGAAGTAGCCGTACTCGTACCCGAAGCAGCAGACAACGTCTCGTTAGTATTCAAACCAAAATTAAACTGTCCGGGTACTGGACGAACGGGTCGTGGAAACGTACTTGATGCCAATGCATCTTGGATGTATGAGTACTCACTATTGGTGAGATAGGTGGAAGTTGCCTTGGTCGGGGAAGTGACGATGAGGTTTGTAGTTGAGGCGGTAGCAAATGTTGTTGAGGCGACCGGTTCAAATATGACACCAGCGCCGGTCACTGGGTCTATGTAAGGTGTAATAACTCGCACCTGAGGCACGATTGGCAAGTTGAAACTACGCACCTCAGTTACGAGGTGTGAGAACACGGGCAAATCTTTAACCCACGTGGTAACTCCAGTGCCAATAACAGTAACCTCGTGCATTCCCGCTGGAATGTTTTGCACATATGCTGCCTGTTGGAATAAGCGCATGTCACGAACCGGTTCTCCATTTACCAACATTTCTACATTGGAGGCTTCAGTTCCTATGTAAAGACCACCGACAGCTCGAAAACTGGAACCACCGGCCCCCAGATCGAGTCGATAACCCATAGCATAAAAAACGAGCACGGGTACGAGTATGACAAAAACCGTAAGCATGGTTAGAAATACGATTTTTCTATTACCACGAGAGAGGGGTTCAAGTTGTGGAGCAATCGGTGACATAATGTTACATCTTGGAAGACACAGCTGCTGGTCTAACTTTTGGCGTGACCCAGAAACCCATATATTTTCCAAACATCAAACGTGTCTGTGCATCAAGTCCAGGAATAGCACTAAAGACAATCATGGTCGCTGGTACCATTATCCATTGTACCGCAAGAGTGATGTAACGAAGTCGGCTTTTATCCTTGGGGCGAGGAGGTAACATAGTGAGAGAAATTACTGAAGATACAACCAAACCAAACATAGCAATAATCAGGAGATCGCGCACCATGAGTGGAAGTTCGAAGGAAAGAACTGATTGATGAAACTCTTGTGTGCCAAGGAAAATTGGTGCCCAACCGAGTATAAAAAGCATGATTGGATTAGTGACCAACGCCCAATAACCCTCCGCTTGCTGAAACGCAGTTGTGATACGACGGCGGAGGGGGATTTGTTTGTTTTTAATGAA
This sequence comes from uncultured Candidatus Saccharibacteria bacterium, assembly GCA_964605695.1. Lineage (GTDB taxonomy): Bacteria > Patescibacteriota > Minisyncoccia > Phycocordibacterales > UBA918 > OLB19. The sequence goes on from CAZSDR010000031.1 coordinate 1,286, forward strand.
GTGATATATCACGTACGGAAAATTCTCAACACCATACGTCCACCGACGATGCTGCCGATAAATGTTGACGACTGTACCCAAGAAGGTCGGCGCAACGTTTGCATCCATAGATACCGGATAGGAAAGCGGGACGACGTCATATTCGCCATTGTTGGCAATCAATAAATTCCAGAAGATGCGCGAATCCTCACTTACCATATTAGACTGCCAGTAGCCGATCTCATACAAAGCTTGAAAGGAGACTGAGTGCGAAGAAAATGTAGCCATGCGTTCCGGCCTCTCTTGCTGAACCATTTCCCAAAAAGTAGACGACATAGCGACCACACGAGCAATGGCGGGTGCTTCCCAAATATTGTTATTAAAAATGGGAACTGGCTGAAACGAACTCTTCAAAGGACGCTTCGCAGTCATGAAATGCCAAATCAGACAATTGAAATAATCCGAGTAGAGAACGGTATCAATGTCGAAGATGGATACTAAGACATGGTTGTAGAGAATGCCATGCGGGTCGAGAAGCTGTTGACGCGCCTGCTCAATCGCGTAGGTCGCATTACTTCCCTTGCCTGCCATTTCTCCCGGCACATGAGCTGGGTGGGTAGTGGTAAGAAAAGCACCGAAGGTATCGCCCCACTTCTCCTTCATGCGACTAGCAATTGCGTCTCTGTGTTCACCGGCCCGTTCTTCACCAGCCAATACGATCAAGATACTCTTTTTGTCATAGCGAGTATTGGCAATTGAAGCAAGCGTGGCATCGACGACCGCTTCAGGTTCTTTGTAGTATGGCAGAATGATCAAATGATAGATGTGATCGTACGTAAAACGTTCTACCAACTTTGACCAGTCAAGCGATAGATGATGACGAAGGCGCTTCCAGTTATAGCGAAGATGATACGAAAGGAAGGCTGTCTTCAGAACCCAATAAATAGCGAAGGCAATAATGAAGTAGGCCGCAATAAAAGGTGCAAAGTTAGACAGCAACAACACACCAACAAGAGTAATCCACGCAAAAGCACCTGGAACGATCTCGAGAAATCGATATAGCCGGCGATCAGAGCCGGTGAGTTCGGTTGCCCTGCCGACCTTAAAATCAGGCCTTTTGGCATACGATAGAAGAGAAGAAGATTCCTCCATAATTGGGCCAGTATACCGCTTTTTGCAGATAAAAAAAGCCTGTGGGATTTAACTTTTGAGCCGCCTGTCAGGCTTGAACTGACTCAATCAAGCGAGCGATAAGGTGGGTGATTTCACACATCTTTTGCGAGCGACGATTGAGGAAGCTTTGCTTACGACCTACGGTTTACAGCACTAACCGAGCGGAGAGAACAAAGCGAGCATCTGCTTTAAAGCAGATGCTCGCTTTGTTCTCAATTCGCGAGGAGACGCTCTGTATCAAATATCCGCCCCGAGCCGCCTCTCGGATTCGAACCGAGGACCTACGGTTTACAAAACCGTTGCTCTAACCAGCTGAGCTAAGGCGGCTCGGGACGGACATTTGATACAAATCGCAAGATAGTATCCCATACTTTTTTGCCTCTACCAACTGAACTACGACAATGTCTCTTCTTCGACGACCTCCATCTTACTCTTCTGTATCACCCTGCACAACGAGCTTTCGTTTGGTACGCTTCTTTGTCACAACCGATACTTCTTCGGTATGAGCAGCGGTCTCTGGAAGATGGAGATTGTTAGCACCTTCACGCAATTCACGTGCCGCCGCTTTATTTTTCTGTAAAGATCGATCGAGTTTGGTATGCAATCGGCTTACCACATCCATAATACGTCTGAGTATCCGATGGACAAAGTAATGCCAGGTTATTCTCACATAACCAATACCCTTCAATGAACCACTCTTGGAATGCGTGGAAACTAAAAATGTATCCCCTGCTTCACGAAGCCGACCCAAGACCAGCCTTCCTCCGTACTTATCTTCGAGCTTAAACAACACCGTCAGAACGACGAGTGAAAAGATGCTTGCCCCAAGATAGATAAGAGCAGTACCCATACTCTATTTAACTGAGGCGCGATGGATTTCAGTTACTGAGATATTTTCTCCAAACTTTTGCACACCACCAGAGACCAATTCACCGATAGTAACGTCAGGATTTTTAATGAACGGCTGTTCCAAGAGAATTTGTTCTTTAAAATAAGAATCCAACTTCCCTGTCATAATTTTTTCTTTCATCTCCGCCGGCTTGTCTCCTATCTCCTCAGCAAATACTTCTTTGGCTTTCTCGATGCTTTCCGCACTCACTTCCTCCCGACTGATGTATTTAGGATTCTGTGCCGCAACATGCATCGCGATCTCGCGAGCCAAAGCGATAAAATCTTCATTCTTGGCTACGAAGTCAGTTTCGCAGGAAAGCACTACAAGAGCAGCAACTTCGTTGGTGTTGTGGATATAGGCACCGATTGTACCCGCACCAAGTGCGCGGTCTGCTTTTTTATCAGCCGCCTCACTGCGCTTCTTTTTGAGGATAATGAGAGCTTTCTCCATATCACCCCCAGCTTCTTCAAGAGCTTTTTTACACTGCATCACTGAGATACCTGTTTGATCTCTCAATTCTTTTATTTGTGCTGACGTTATTTCCATAATGATCTCTTTCTAATGAACAAACGACGTGCCTATCTATTTTTAACTACGAGCGGGTCGGCGATTTGCAAAAGTGCGAACAGGTCGAGTTGGTTCGCTTGGAGTATATTCTTTCTTGCCCTGCAGATATGCTTCTGTGAGTTCAGTCAGAGCCAGAGTGACACTTGCCTTCTGTGAATCATTTACGATCACTGGATAGGTAACGCTTTTAATATCGCAGTCAGAACTCATCACAGCGATAGTTGGTATTCCTAAATCACGAGCTTCTGAGACTGCAATGAAATCATGCCGGGGGTCCACAATGAGGATGACATGTGGGGCACGATCAAGCTTTTCAATACCGCCGAAGTTGAAGCGTAGTTTATTAATTTCACGAGTAATCACGACTCGTTCCTTCTTTGTATACTTACGTTCCAACTCACCTGACTGACTTTCAGCTTCGAGAGACTTCATTCGCTCGATACGCTTCTTAATTTCATTCCAGTTGGTAAGCATGCCTCCGATCCAGCGGTTTGTGACATAGGGCATCTCAAGCTTTTGTGCGAATGACTCCACCAACTTGGATGTCTCCGGCTTAGTGCTAACCAATAGTACTGTCTTCCCTGTCTTACCAGCCTCAAGAAGAACTGACTTAGCTGTCTGAAGTAACTCGGCACTGTGTTCTAGATCGATAATGTCAGCACCCTCCTTGTGGGTAAAGATGTACTTCTTCATCGATGGATGACGACGACTCTTCGAAAATCCAAAATGCGATCCAGCCTTAAAAAGCTTCTCAATGAGGGTTTGGGTTTCAGGTGATGGGGACATAGAAAAATATAAAGCGCGTACGCGCGCAACGGCAGGATGTTACCACAACCACCTCCACTCTGCAATAGTACGGCCAGCTTTAAGAATAGTGGGGCGTCATCAGGACCCCTGTGCCTCTGTATGGACCTGAAAAGATTCTATGACCGCGTCTAGTCGACCCGCTTTAAGGATACCTTCAATATCATGCCATGACTCCTTCAGACGATGATCGGTGATGCGGTTTTGCGGGAAGTTGTAGGTGCGGATTTTTTCAGAACGATCACCGGTGCCAATCTGGTCTTTGCGCTCACTGGCATGTTTCTTTGATTCTTCTTCCTCATGAAGAGCTTCAAGCTTTGCCACCAAAATAGACATGGCCTTTTCACGATTCTTAAGCTGAGAACGTTCTGACTGACTGCGTACATCTATACCCGTTGGTTTGTGAATGAGCCGGACGGCTGTTTCTACTTTATTGACATTTTGACCACCAGCGCCGCCTGCACGAGAAAATTCCTGCTCGATATCAGATGGATTGATTTCAATTTTCGGTTTGAGACGCAAAGGCAAAATCGCCACTGATGCGGTTGACGTGTGTATGCGTCCAGCTTTTTCAGTCACCGGCACACGCTGGACGCGATGCACTCCCGTCTCGTAGCGCAGAGCGTCATATACATCGCCACCGATAATTTCAAACACGCCTTCCTTATATCCACCAGCAGTGGCTTTTGACTCTGAAGAAGTAGAAGTTTGCCATCCGCGCACAGTCGCATACTTCAAATACATCTGCGCCAATTCTTCGGCAAAGAGTGCTGCTTCGTCTCCGCCGGCACCAGCCCGCACCTCCAATACTACTCCATAGGGTTTTTCATCCTCTTCTCGGGCCGCCTCAATAATATTTGCCATGTCTTGATACATATCATCAAGCTGTTTGGTGAGAGTGTCTATCTCTTCCTTGGCTAATTCAGCCATAGCTTCATCTTGCATGGCTAAATCTTGAGCTTCCTCTAACTTTTTCCGATAATCGTCAAACTGACCCGCCAAGAACTGAGTCTTATGGTGATTTCTGAATTCAACTAATTTTTCTTCATTCCAGTCCATACGTTGATTTACTACTGTACCATTTTTATACGCGTTTTATATGAATCATATACCAAAGCTAAGAAATAGGATGAGGAACAAGGAGTCCAAAAAGAAAAGACCCAAGTGGGACAAAAGAGGTCCAGCGCGGGTCTTTTCTTTTTGAGTGACGAAGTTATTCGCCTATTTCTTAGCTTTCGAGGCGCGAGCTTTGAAGCGCTCGACGCGGCCGGCCGTATCCATCACCTTCTCCTGTCCAGTATAAAAAGGGTGGGAAGCACTGGAAACGTCCACTTCAACTACCGGATACTCTTTGCCATCTTCCCACTTATCGGTCTTGTCCGACTTGATGGTAGAACGCACCAAAAAACGCGCTCCACTGCTGTTGTCATGGAAAATGACTGGGCGATGATTTTCGGGGTGTATATCGGTTTTCATAGGCCGATACTATATCAGAAAACTCCATAATAACAAGGGCGACAAAGTATCAAGTCCTTTGTCGTGTCCTATTGTCCAAGTTACCGGGGGCAATAAAAGACTTCGGATGCAAGGCGGACAAGGAAAAAGCGCCGAGGTGAACTTTGGTCGTTCAGTGAGGCGCTTTTTCCGTAGTCCAACGCAGTAGACAAAGTTTTTTATTGTCCCAGGATGCGGATCTCGTTTTCTAGGCGCGACATCCGCTGCATAACCTGGTCACCATAAAATTGATTTTCTGGTCGACTTGCTCCACCCCAGCCGGCGTAATAGCGTAAAGCCGCTAAGCGTGGGCTGCCAGCTGCGCCATTATCGCGTAGAAGCAGGGCGGTGGCTAGGAATGCGTCTTGGTTGGTAAACGGATTGGCAGATGAACCTTTTCCAAGCAAAGTACGGATGGCGTCTTGCGACTGGTCGTACACCCACCCACTACCATTATTTACAATACCTCCGTATATCGCCCAGGTAGAAGGAATAAACTGTGAAGGTCCCATGGCGCCACCCCAGCCGTACGGAACGCCGCCTTGTATTATCGGACAAGATACTTGTTGTCGGTCAGCATTGAAACCGAGCTCCTTAGATATAGCGAGGAAGATTGGAGCATCGCGATCTGGATGCATAACTGGCCTACCACCTCGAGTGTCGTTATAGACACAACTGCCAAGATTAGAACCATAATTGGTCTCTTGTTCCAAGATAGCCAGAATCAGAGCTGGAGCAACACCCGTCAACCGACCGGCATTTTGAGCCAAACTTACAGCATCAGGAAAGGGAATACCTCCGCCGCCGCCAAGCAATTCGAAGAGTTGTGCTCTCAGCTGGCCTGCGGTTTTTTCTTGCTCTTGCAAGAGAGCTTGATACGCCAACTCTTCACCTTTTGTCACTGCCAAAATACGGGCTTTTTCTTCCTCCTGCTGTTCAATACGTTCGCGCTCAATCTCTTGAACTCGCTTCATTTCTGCCTCAGTTTCTTTTTTGTCCTCGAGTGACATCTTTTCAAACTGCGTATCAGATCTAATCTCAGTCAGGGCCGATAGAGAATCATTAAGAGACCCCTTCACTGTATGCAAATTTTCTACACTCGAGAAAAATTCAGAAAAATCTTCTTTGCCAAGCATCAACTCTACTAAAGACAGATCCCCTGACATCCGTGTTTGGCGCATCAATTTGGCAAGAGATTGCCTCTGTTTCTCAAGACGATCATCGAGCACATTGATCACCACCTCTTTATCACCAATTTGAGAAGTGAGAGAAGAAATGGCCAAAGCCCGTGCCTCAATTCCGAGTTGAGACTTACGTATCTCTGCATTAATGATATCTATGTCCCGTTCAAGCGATTGCCTTTCGTGTTGTTTATCTTCTACCAACACGCGTTGTTGTAGAATCTGCCTTTCTACGACTTGCAGTTGCGCTTCAATTCG
>CAZSDR010000032.1:0-7301 GCA_964605695.1 uncultured Candidatus Saccharibacteria bacterium
AGTCCCTTCGCGAGAGACATTGTTTTGGTCGATAGCTTTGTAAGTGAAGAGCATTAGGTAATTTTAAGGTTGAAACGTGTAAATGGAAAGCGGGATATCCCCGTTAGGTCGCCTGGGTGGGGGGATAAATTCGTGCAGACGTGCTTTCGCTCACAAAGCGAGCGAAAGCACGGGCACTCATTTACATCATGCGCTCGAGACCCTTCGGGTTTAACGAATACGCAAACGCATTTTCAACTGTCACTTCTCCTTTCTTTACCAACTCAACAAGAGAACGATTCATGTCGATCATTCCCTGTTCAAGACCCGTCTCAATCACAGTCTGCACTTCGTGCGTGCGACGTTCACGAATAAGATTGGAAATAGCGCTGTTGTTGATCAAAAGTTCGTAGGCTGGTACCAACCCGCCAGAAATACGTGGAATCAAACGCTGAGAGAAAATACCGGCAAGTGAACCAGCTAACTGAACGCGTATCTGATCTTGCTGACCGGCTGGGAAGGAGTCGATAATACGGTCAATGGTCTGGGCAGCGTTGTTGGTGTGCAGTGTTGAAAGTACTAAGTGACCAGTTTCCGCAGCCGTTACTGCCGTACCGATCGTGACGTGATTGCGCATCTCACCAATCAAGATTACATCTACGTCCTGACGAAAAACGGAATTGAGGGCGGTAGCGAAACTTTCAGTATCAACACCGACTTCGCGCTGATCGATCAGTGATTTTTTCGGTTCGTACATGTATTCAATCGGATCTTCAATAGTCACGATATGTTCGGCACGATTGACGTTGATTTGCTCCACCATAGCCGCCAAGGTAGTTGACTTACCCTGCCCCACCGGCCCCACGCACAAGAAGAATCCTTGCGGACGCTGTACGAAACTTTCAAGAATCAAAGGTAGGTTCAATTCTTGAATACTTCTAATTTTGTTTGGAATAAGACGAAGTGCGATCGCCATCATGCCGCTCTGAAAGAAAGCGTTACAGCGAAAACGCACTCCATCGGCATGACCATAGGAAAAGTCCGCTTCATGTAGAGTCAAATATTCTTTATATTTGACTTCGGTCATCAATACTTTCGCCAAACCGCTTAGATCGGTTTCATCGAGAATCGGTTTTTTTACGAGCGGGATCAAGGAACCGGCAATACGAATAATCGGATGCATACCGACTGAAAAGTGCAGGTCCGAGCCCTTTTCAGAAATAAGAATTTCGATCAAATCATCCAATTCTCTTTTGTAGTCAACAGTAGCCATAAAATATAAATTATTACTGATTCATGATTTTGTGTACGTATTCCACTACCTGACTCGGAACGTACTCCGCCTTTACAATATAATCAAACGCACCCGCCTCTTTCGCCGCCTCTCGATCAGAAGGTTCCCCTTGATTAGAAAGCATAACCACCTTTACATTGGCATGATTGGGAAGTTTATTGACTTCATTAAGAAACTCAACACCGGTCATGCCTGGCATCACCATATCAACAAGGACAATATCAAATTCCTGACTTTGCAATAATTTCAAAGCTTTTTGTCCAGTGTCACACGATTCAACGGAATCTCCCGATTGAATAAATTTGGTTGCGTACATATCACGCAAAAAAACATCATCGTCCACGATTAAGATCTTCATATCTTTAGTATATCACCAAACACAACCCCAGAAACCGACCTAAATGTGAGTATGTGACATGTGTTCATTACAATTCCAGTACTTTTGCTGCATTGTCAGCGGCTTCAGGGGTTTCATCCGGTGGATAATACGATTCCAGACCAACTTTGGTTCCAAACACATTCATTTCTTCGTACGGAATCACATGATCGAGCGCCTTAATGATGGCATCTTCTTTAAGAGTCATGAAGCCGTTCTTCCGACCGGCGTTAAACATCTCTTCTTCAGAACCACCCTTGAGAATCAATTCTTGTATATCGTCTGTGATCTCAAACGTTTCCATCACCGCGATACGACCCCTAGTTCCTGTCGAGCAAGCTGGGGTCGGTTCAGGATGAAGCATGGTATCGCTTTGAGGTATACGATCACGAAACTGTTCGGGCAACGTCGAAAACTCAGTGTCTACCATTTTCTTGATGGCACCTTCCACTTTAATAGGAACACCGCTATTAGGACAAATGCGACGGGCTAGACGCTGGGCCATGGAAAGCTTCAAAGTCGGCGCAATCAGGTAGGGGTCAATACCCATATCAATCAGTCGAGGAATTGTACCGATGGCGTTATTGGTGTGGATGGTAGAAAGTACTAAGTGTCCGGTAAGTGCAGCCTGAATAGCAAGCTGTGCGGTCTCTTTATCACGAATCTCTCCCACCATAATAATGTCTGGGTCCTGACGAAGTGCTGAACGCAAACCAGCGGCAAACGTGTACCCGATCTCCGGTCGCACTTGTGACTGACTGACACTTTCTATGTTGTACTCAACCGGATCTTCAAGCGAAAGTACGTTCTTTGTGAGTTTATCTACTTCAGCCATCATTGAGTACAACGTGGTTGATTTACCGGAACCAGTCGGACCAGAAATAAGTATGATGCCGTAGGGCTCTTTAATGATACGTCTGATGACTTCAAGGTTGTGCGGCGAAATACCAGCTGCCTCTAGCGTCGTGATACCTTTTTCATTATCCAAAATACGCATCACCACCTTCTCGCCGTGACTGGTAGGAAATATGGAAACACGGAAGTCTATCTTGCGACCATCGAAGGTTGCAGAGAAACGACCATCTTGAGGCTTACGTTTTTCATCGAGACGAGCAGAGGCTAAAATCTTGACGCGGGCCACTACTGCTGATTGCACTGCCGGCGGTAGCTCAAGACTCTTTTGGAGCAAGCCGTCAACACGAAAACGTACCACCACTTTTTTATCGCTTGGTTCGATATGAATGTCTGACGCACGACCATCCACTGCATACCGGAGGATGGTTGCTACAATTTTTGTAATCGGAGCGTCCTCTTTGAGGTTTACAGCATCCTCTTTCTGACTCGGATCAAGTTGGGCTTCTTTTTCTTTCTTTTTTATTTCAGCATCGAGCTGTGATTCTAGTGAACCAAGAGCTTCTCCCACTTCGCCGGTAAGCGATTCGTAGAATGTCAACGCTTGCTCAATGTCAGCATTGAGCATGAACACAAGTTTGTACGGAATATCATGTTTCTCGCTGACAAAGTTTAGAACTTCTCGTATCTGCAGGTTATCAGGATCATTGGCAGCCACCAACAGAACGTCCTTCTCTTTTTTAACGGGCACAATCCGATAATGCCGTGCTGATTCTTCGGGAATATAGCCAAGCACATCGTCTGCCAAGACTGTTTCTTTTTCGAGAGTATATGGTGGAACTCCGTAATAAGAGGCGAAAGCGTCTCGTACCTGATTGGCATCTACACCGGATCCAATCAAAGCATCTTCATAAGAAACACCCTGTTCTTCGACTGTCTTTTGTATTTCTTTCGCTTGCTCTTCCGTTAAGTGTCCAGCATTGGTTAGTGAGGTGAGTATGTCCATAGGCGCGATCAATTACTGATCGTAAATGGATTCTGGGTCCCGACCGGAAGTGATACAGGGGCTGGTGAAAAGTCTTGGAGACTTTGGAATTTAGGATCCATAAAAACAGCCGAGTCTATCTGGATACTTTTTATATCATTGAGTCGGTCACGGAAAACAGCCGCTTCCATTGAAGCCTGCCTGACCACTTCAGACTGTCCGGAAGTATCGAGTGAACTATTTTGCGTATATAGATAATACCCAAGAGCTGCGATCAACACGATGCCAAGCAGAGTAATGATGTTTTTTGCTGATTTCATATTTATGTGCTGGCTACTGCCGGTGTTAACGAATATGCTCTCAACGTAATTTCGACCGAAAAGCCACTGACCCCTTCCACTTCCCCAGATGATCCTGACGACGCCCCTTCAGTATCTCCAAACGTAAGTGAGGCAATTTCAAGAAGATACTTATTTCGTTCGAAATCAAGTAATACCGCCTTGAGTGTCTGGTAATCAGACACCATTGAAAGCATAAACTCGTGAGAGTTATAGTTTCGAAGAGCTGGCACTGCTCCCTCATCATCAACCACAACTTCCCCTTGCTGATTTTCAGAAATTCCTTCAGAAAGTTCTGTTACATACGCACCGTTATTTTCCACGATTGTGGTTATATCAGCCATCACAGACAAAGGATCCATCTCATTCGGGAGAAAGGCTTCTAGCGCCAGACGATCCTGATCAGGAATGGCGCGCTCTTCAGCAAGTAGTCCACTGAGAATGGCATTAAACTCTCCGGCATTTTTAACGGTCTCTTGATATTCAGCAACTTCATCTTGCATCATACCGATCGTAACAAACCGCGGCTGTATGAAGGTATAGATAATTATCACCGAGACAACGATGAGAAGAATTTGAGTGAGGGCTGTGTATCTCATAAAATTATATATACTTAAAAGTCATCATCTGCACTTTCGTCGGCAACAGCATCTTCCTCTGTAGGAGGAACTTGTGAGGACATTACTGAAAGTACCTGACTGCTACTGCGCGGCTCGTAAGGGAAATCTGTTACTTGCAACCGACCGGTCAACTTAAAGTTGGTTGAACTGACCAGTGGTGGAGTGGCAGCCCCCATTACCGTCGGGTCTACGACAGTGAGACCTCGAAGAAGATTGTTGTCCCTATATATATTGCGCTGGAATAATGCAATATCGATACTGTTCGCCAGTGCCGTGATCTCAAGAGAGACATCGGCTGTCTGACTACGTGTATATGAAAATCCTATTAAACCAAGTGCATTAGTGGTTGAAAACTCAAGCGCCTCAAAAAGTTTTGGCACCGATACATGAGAATTCATCAATTCCCGCGCTGAACGCAGCTGCTGGTCGAGCAATTCCATACGCGCGATGTCACTCACACTGAATCTCTCTTTTTCCTGATTGAGCAGGTTTTTCTGGTTATTAAGTTCAGACTGAACACTCAATTGAAATGCGTACGTCCCCACCGCCGCCATGATAGTACCTATAAATATGACAGAACTGATGTATGTAAAGACGTAAATCTTGCGTACTCCACGCGGACGTACAGCTCCCTTGACGGGTGATTTGGGAATGAAAGAAGAACCTTGTGAATCCATAGAAACATTATACTTCTCGCTCTGCAACAATCTGACGTTGACTGTGGACAGCTCATTAACTACATAGTAGTTAATGAAAAATTGTATTAAAAACTGACCGGAACCTTATCACTTAGTCAGTTCAAATGGTCGCAACGCGGCACCCAAAGCTACTGAAAAAGTGGGTGCGATGTCGATAAGGACATCTTCCATAAAGGCTGGATACGCGACTTTTGTAAATGGATTGGCACGCTCGACACTCGCATCAAGCATATAACTCACATATTCTTGCATCTCATGAAAAGCGGCTGAACCGCCAATAATAACCAGTCTTGAAATCGGCTTATTGGTGCGCATTTGGTACTGCTGGATCACGCGCTTGAATTCCTGAAGCGGGCGCTCGAACGTGGCTATGATCACTTTCTTTATTTCCTCAGCGTGAGGTCCGTCAGTCGTATAATTTCGTTTTAGATTTTCCGCTTCTTCAAAAGGAATGGAAAGGAGTTCGGCTATTCTTTCAGTTGCATGTACTCCGCCGGCGCGAACACGATGTATTTTTCTTAACATGCCATCTTGAGCAATATATAACTTGCTTGATTGGGCGCCGAAATCGATTACACCCACTGAGGTGTCTGAAGATTTGGAGACAGAACGCAGCGCACTGAAGAGTTCAATTTCAGCTGGTTGTGCCTTGCTTTGTACCGCTTCAATGACTCGATTCATTTGCGAAAAAATATCGTTTTGGATTGCCGCCACTAACACCTCACGCACTGAAGCAGGAGTTCCAGGTAAAGGAGCAAGTTCTGTCCAATCAAGTATGACGTCAGTTATAGGTACCGGTATGTACTTACGAGCTTCCACTCTGATACGAGAACTAATGTCTTCGTCTTTTTTAGCATTTATGGAAATTAGAGTGACGAAACTTGAGGTCAGAGGTAAAGCCAATACACCAAGCGGAGCTGTCACGCCAGACTCTCGTATCACATCAACTAAAATTTCTGTTTTCTTGCGTTCATCAAGTTGAGAAGCGGGCATGCCCAACTGAAGACCAGAGTACGGTCCCAACTGCAATTCCCCATAGGTGCTCAAGGCCAACACGTCATCTCGTTGTTCGATCTCGACCACCTTGACTGACGTACTGCCAAAATCGAAACCAACCACACTTTTGTTGGCTGTTGGAGTTTCCTTTATGGTCGAAAATATATTTTTAAAACTGAACGCCATACCTCGACTATAGTACCATTAAGTATACGTCATGCTCGCTGGTTTAAACAAATTGTTTGCGTATATATTTCCTTCATCTCAAGATGAGAAGGTGTTGGAGGAGTGTTCTGATGAAGATTTTTTAAATGCCTATACAGTTTTGACAGAAAAGGAAGTCACCAGCTTACTTCCCTTTTCAAATAAGGCCGTTAAAGCTGCTCTACATCTGGCAAAATTTCACAATCACCCGCGCGCCACTGCATTATTGGGAAAAATCTTAGCTAAACACCTAGAGAAAGCGCCCACACCACTCTTGATACCGATCCCTCTGTCTTCCAAACGACTCCGCCAGCGCGGCTACAACCAAGTGGAAGAAATTATTAAGGCCGGTGGTTTGGAACATATGATGAAAGCGGATGTATTATTTCGCCGTATCCATACAGATCCTCAAACATCGCTCACTCGAGAGCGACGGCTGAAGAATGTCGCGGAGGCCTTCGGCATCCGCGACCACGAAAAAGCAAAAACTCTCATCGCCGGCCGTCACGTATACATAATTGATGATGTGGCCACTACCGGAGCGACTTTAAAAGCGTCGCGAGCCCTGCTCGCGACGCTCCACCCCAGCTCCATTACTTGCATAGCGCTCGCCCATTAAAAAATTCAGCCGGACGCCCCTTTGGGAGCGTCCGGCACATGGGATTCATGCGAAAGGCGGCACTGTCTTCTGAAACCTGTCGAAGAGAACAGACCCTCTCTTTCTGCACCGTGGCTTATCGCAGGTCATACCCTTGCCAAGAGGAATGTCCGATTTGCATACGGCACAGCTACCCATAATTTCGGGCTCGCTCGACGTAGTCGATCCGTCTTCCTTCGTCATGTCTCCATCTCCAACACAAAGCTCTCTGCGAGAGATTATACCGAGAATAGTAAATTTGTAACTAGAAGATTTTGTGCATTATCTCTATTTCTGCTATTCTACCGCGACAACGGAGACG
>CAZSDR010000033.1:0-7117 GCA_964605695.1 uncultured Candidatus Saccharibacteria bacterium
CGGTGGCTCTGGCCGCGTTAGCCGCCGAGTAGCGGCAAAACAATATTTCGCGGACAAAATGTGTCCGCCACGACTTTCATCGCCGAGCCCCGCGCTCGGCGATATCTATATTAACCACTTAACGCTTGACTGATGGGTAGGTCTGACTTAGTGTTACTTTAGGCACGTTCATTGGGGGCGCGCCGTTTTTCTTGGAGGAGGGGAGATGAGAGATCTCTGTAACCCGCTGATTCTTGGGTTCAAGAGGCTACTCCTCAAGCCGGGGTAACGGTGGACTGCTTCCCGCCTGACCCATCCTGATCCGCGCTGTCGCGTGGGTCGAGTCCCGGTTCGCTCACTACTACGAGCGAACCGGGCCTTTCCTTTTCTAAATATAAAAACTAGCCAAGCATACGCGAGTATGTTTTAATGCCCCGGCATATCTTATGGACTTCATTAAACAATTCACGGTTGAAAATCAGCCAAATTCGCAGGTTAAAATAACCGGCGAAATTCCTTTTGCAGAGCTTGAAAAAGAACGTAATCAATCAATTTCTCAATTAGGTAAAAATTTAAAAATCGACGGCTTTCGGCCCGGTCACGTTCCCGAGAAAGTCATTATTGAGCGCTTAGGAGAGATGGCGGTCATTTCTGACATGGCCGAGAGAGCGATTGCGCGTATTTACCCGATCGCTCTTAAGGAATTGGCGATAGACGCTATTGGCTGGCCTCAGATCAGTATTACCAAAATTGCAGCTGGTAATCCGCTTGGTTTCACTGCGATTGTTGCTGTTTTGCCGGAAGTTAAGCTGCCCAATTTCAAGCAAATCGCCAAAGAAGCCAATGTCGCTAAGGAATCAGCGGAAGTGACCGAGGCTGAAGTCGAGAAACAGATTGAAAATATCTTAAGACGTAAAGCGGCATACGAACGATTGCAGGCTAAGGCACAAAGTGGCGAAAAAGAAACTCACACTCATGCTGATGGCACTGTACACGAAGGTCCGGCGCACGATGATTCGGGCCAGCCGCTGGAAGAAGATCATGATGTGCTGGTTCCTCCGTTGACTGACGAATTGGTAAAAACACTTGGTCAGCCTGGAGAGTTCGAGAACGTCACCGATTTTAAGGTTAAACTAAAGGAGGGGATGGCAATTGAGAAAGAGCGTGAGGTCACCTCTGCTCATCGTTCAAAGATCACTGATGAGATCATTGAAAAAAGCGAGTTCGAATTGCCACAGGTTTTGATCGATTCTGAAATAGAGCAGATGTTGGCGCAGATGAATGAAGACCTACAGCGAGCCAATTTGCATTTAGATGATTATCTTAAGCATATCAACAAAACTAAGGAGGATCTGAAAAAAGAATGGGAGCCGGCGGCACAGAAACGCGCTCGTCTCCAGTTAATCTTGAACAAAATCGCTGAGCAAGAACAAATAACCGCTGACCCATCGCTTGTGGAGACACAGGTTTCTGCACTATTGGAACGTTATCCTGATGCTGATTCAGCACGAGTGAGAGTGTATGTGGAGTCGGTTCTAAAGAACGATGCGGTGATGAAAATGTTAGAGGATCAGGCATAGCGAGAAAGGTCTCTTTTTGCTAGGATGTGCGGGTACCGACCTGTCAGATATAACGTAATATATTGAAACTATGAAATCAGAATACACTGAACCTAAGAGTTTTCTTGTACCGATGGTGATCGAAAAAACTCAGGGAGGAGAACGCGCTTTTGATATTTATTCGCGCCTTCTTAAAGAACGCATCATTTTTGTCACGGGTGGTATCGACGACCACATGGCCAATCTGATCGTGGCCCAGCTTCTCTTTTTGGAAGCCGAAGATCCAAAGAAAGATATTTCGCTCTATATCAATTCTCCTGGCGGAAGTGTGTCAGCGGGACTGGCGATTGTAGACACCATGAACCACATCAAGCCGGACGTCTCCACTGTGTGTGTCGGTATGGCGGCTTCGATGGGGTCGATCATTCTCTCGCAAGGGACTAAAGGTAAGCGGTATGCGCTTTCAAATGCTGAAGTGATGATTCATCAGCCGTGGGGTGGTGCGCAAGGACAGGCCAGTGATATTGAAATCACTGCGCGGCATATTCTCAAGACGCGTGATCGGCTTAATAAGATGCTCCAAAAAGCGACCGGAAAGAAATTGGCTGATATTGAGCGCGATACTGACCGCGACTTCTTTATGGATGCCGAAGAGGCTAAAAATTACGGAGTAATCGACGCAGTACATAAGTAGTTTTAAGTCCAAAGTCCCAAGTTGAGAGCGAGGCAGTGCTCAATTAGAGGGCTAAAGACGGCAAAAGCCGATCCCTAAAGGGTCGGCTTTTGCCGTCTGCCGATTTGCATCGCCGCCCAATTCTGGTACTGTGTGAGCACAGTCACGGTTGATTCTGATACTGTATTTACATTTTAATCCTATCGCCTATGCCACTTTCGGTACTCGCGGCTGTCGCCGCGCTCTGTATCGGCATAGCTTCCGGATACTACCTCCGCCGCCTGCACGCCCTTGGACAGAAAGCATCGCTCGAACTTGACCTCAAGGAAAAGCTCCTGAAGGCAGACGAGCAGGCACTAAAGATAGTCGAAAAGGCCGAAGCGAAAGCCGAAAAAATAGAACGAGAAGCAAAGATTGAGTTGAAGGAAAGAGAAGAAAAGTTAAAACATAAAGAAGAGCGTTTGGAAAAGAAGGAAGAATTACTTGATGAACGCCACATCGCATTAGATTCTGAGAAAGAATCAACACGAGCAAAGATTGAAGAAATTAAATCAATTAAAGCGCGTATTGACGAACGAAAAGAAGAAATAGACCAAAAGCTAGAACAGATAGCCGGATTGAGTAGGGAAGAAGCCCTGGCTCAAGTGATTGCTAAAATGGAGGTCGAACATGCTTCTGATCTTGAAGAGCGTCTGCGCAAGCTTTCTCGTGAAGGCGAGGAGGCATTTGAAGCGCGAGCGCAGAATCTGCTCTTGGCGGCTATTCATCGTCTCGGTAATAACATGCCGACCAATGTGATGACAGCTAACGTCGAATTACCCTCTGAGGATCTGAAGGGTAAGGTGATTGGTAAAGAGGGTCGCAATGTGCGGGCATTTGAGCGTATGACCGGAGTCGATGTGTTGATCGATGACACTCCCGGCTACATCACCCTCTCTTCGTTTGATCCGATCCGCCGTGAGATAGCTCGCATTGCACTTGAAGCGCTTTTAAAAGACGGCCGTATTCAGCCAGCTAAGATAGAAGAATGTGTTGAAGCCGCCCGTAAAGAAGTAGCGACCATTGTACGCAAAATGGGAGAAAAGGCTTGTTATGAGGCTGGAGTTCCAAACCTCCATCCGGACCTTATTTCGATTCTTGGTCGTCTCCATTTCCGTACCAGTTACGGACAGAATGTGCTTTGGCACTCGGTTGAGATGGCTCATCTGGCCGGAATTATTGCGACCGAAGTCGGAGCTGACGTGTCTGTCGCCCGTGCCGGTGCGCTTCTTCATGATATCGGGAAGACGGTCAGCCATGAAGTGTCTGGAACTCACGTGGAGATCGGCATCCGCATCCTTCAGAAATACAATGTCGACGAGAAGGTGATCTTGGCCATGCGGGCTCACCATGAAGAGTATCCGTACGAGACTCCGGAATCCATTATTGTACAGGTGGCTGACTCTATTTCTGGCAGTCGTCCTGGTGCTCGGCGCGATTCAATCGAAAATTACATCAAGCGTTTGACTGAACTTGAGGCTATTGCCACTAATCTGGCTGGGGTTGATAAGGCTTTTGCGATTGCGGCTGGTCGCGAAATTCGTGTGTTGGTTAATCCGGAAGTCTTGTCCGATTTCGAAGCCAGTAATTTAGCACGCACTATAGCGACGACCATCGAAGCCCAATTACGTTACCCGGGTGAGATCAAAGTTCATGTTATTCGCGAGACGCGAGTGGTGAGCTATGCTCGGTAGCAGTCGAAAGCCGAAAGATTACAGTCAAAAGATAGGCGGCCGGAACACTAACGTGTCCGGCCGCCACCCATTTACCATACCCGCTACTCAACCAATCGATCGCGCAACTTCGACCACATTTCAATGAAAGACTGCGAGAATCGCTCCGGTTCATTTTGCATGTCGCTGTCAAGGGTATCTGTATCAAACCAATGTATCGATTCTATTTCGTAGCTATCAAAATCAATGGCGGTGGAATCAGGAATTTTTGTTTTGTATATGGTATTGAAGAACTCCTCAGTCCGAAACGACACTGCCACTTCGTCTAACTGCGCTCCGGTCAGCCCCAACTCTTCCCGCAACTCGCGAATGGCGGCATCGTGATAGGTTTCTCCCTCGTCGACATGGCCGCCTGTCGATTGATCGAGCAGTAACGGCCGGCGGACGTTCCGACTTCGTTTTTGCACCAGCAGCTTGCCTGACTCATTGAATATAAATACTCGGGCCGCGCGCCTGATCAAACCTTTTTCAATGGCGTCAAACATATACTCAGCGCCGATAACCTCGTCATGTTCATTTACGACCACCACTTTATTGTATTTTTTCTGGTCAATCATTGCTTTTGACTTTTAGCTTTCCACTTTTGTTGCCACTACAAATGTCGTGTAGTTGAATTTCAGGTCTTGGATTGACTCCTCGAGTATTTCAAGTTCATACAGTGCCGCACATTGACGCGGTGCAATAACAGCGGTCGTGTCTGGTAATGTACCGTCACCTAAGTCTTTCGCTGCTGCCGCCGTGTCTTTATAGGGGGCGATATCGGCTTCTGGCCAGACTCGCTTAATATACATGCGGCATTGTTTGAGAGCCTGATCGTGCGAAGAAATAGTTTTAATATGGGAGGCGGTTATTCCTGGTTTAACCAAGAGCATATGGTGTACATCAAGTTCGAACATGCCTTCAATTGTGAAGCGGTGCTTTGCCATAGCATGGACAGCTTCAATGACGATGCCGCCGTTACTGTTCTCGATTGGGAATATACCCTTATCAATCGTACTTTTTTCGAGGTTATCAAGCACATTTTCAGCCGACACCAAAGGTACTATTTCCGCTTCCGCGAGTTGGTTTTTTCTTTTATACAGCTCACCGGCTTCCTCAGAGAAACTTCCGTGTGCTCCCATTACACCAATTTTCATAGACGAGCATCATATCATACTAATCATATCGCCTCTAAATCTATTTTCCACTTATACATTAGGACACAAAAAATTAGGAATACAAGTCGTTGCAGGGGCTTTTGCCTACTATATAATAGCTTGTAAGCCATTTTTTAAGGCACAGTGTGATACACACAAAATTAAAAAGTTACTCGCCCTAATCCAAATAATTGTATGAACAAGGCAGATATCATTAATCAAGTGCATGAAGAGGTGGGAGGCACTAAGGCAGATGCCGAACGTGCTGTTGAGGTAGTAATTTCTTCTATTGTAGATACGCTCAAGGCTGGTCAGGAAGTCTCTATCGCCGGTCTTGGTATCTTCTCAGCCAAGAAGCGAGCCGCTCGTACTGCTCGCAATCCGCGCACTGGTGAGGCTATTGAAGTGCCTTCTATGCGTGTGCCTAAGTTCCGCGCCGCCAAAGCTCTCAAGGACGCGGTGAAGTAAAACATCTGACTCCATAAGAAAACGGCTGAGGCTTTCGCCTCAGCCGTTTTCTTTATGAGGTGGGAATCGGTCACGAGTCACTAAGTATATTTGTTCGCTTCGCTCCAAATCTACTAAGTGCTCTCGACCCCGGCTCGCCGGCCCAGAGGGACCCCGGCTTCGCCTTTCGATTCCCCGTGCCCGCTACAAATGGCAAACGGTCTAAAAACATTCGTTTTTAGACCGGCCTTTTGTGCGGGCACGGGGAATCGAACCCCGATATTCTGCTTGGAAGGCAGACATTTTACCACTAAACTATGCCCGCAATACTGTGCGAGCGCCATTTTATCACTTATTACTCGCTAATTCTAGTTGTTGACCATTGACTCTCAATTCGTTTGCTATACTTAACGGAGTTGATCATGAATATGCTTGCTGACATTTTTCTTACACTCTTGGCTGGTTATTTGGCTTTTACTAACAGCCTCGCCATGATGATTGCACCTTATATCGGCTTTGAACCAATGGATGCAACGGATCAAGTCTCGGAGGTGATCGAAACAAACTCTTATTTAGGAGGAAATACCCTACCTCGGATTTTGCTCGAAAACAGTAGTTATCAAAAAGCGGCTGTTGTCGACAGTATATCGACCGTAGATACTCCGGCGAGTCCAATGGAAGCTTTGGTTAATGTCTTTTGTACGTATGTAACGGACGAATATATCCAAACAACCACCGGTTCCGGTTTTTTTATTAATCCGAAAGGTGTCATCTTAACTAACGCACATGTCGCCCAAGTCCTTTTATTGGCAGATGCGCTTGGTGGCAAGACGGATTGTTCTATCCGTACTGGTTCTCCAGCGTTGCCGGCTTATCGAGCAGAGCTTTTGTACATATCACCAGCCTGGATTGAAAACCATGCTGATTTTTTGACTACTGAAGTACCACGCGGAACGGGCGAGCGTGACTACGCACTGCTTCATGTTTCTGAAACCATACAAGGTGACTCTATACGATCTCCATTGCCAGCCTTGCCGATAGAGACTAATCAGCAGTCTCTTTTGGTGAGCGATAAAGAAGTAACTGTGACTGGTTATCCAGCCAGTTCATTGACTACCGATGGCCGGGGAGCCGAACTGACTGCTAAAAGCGCACAAACTACTATCAAAGAATTGATGACTTTTGGTTCACAGACAGCTGACCTGTTTACTTTGGCTGGAACTGATGTGGGACAAAAAGGTTCTTCTGGTGGACCTGTGGTAGATAATCGGGGATTTGCAATCGGTCTCATTACTACTCGAGGTAATGATTCCGTCTTTGGTTCGGGTAGTTTGCGAGCAATTTCTTTGCCCTATATAGATCAAACTATAAAAGAAGAGACTGGATATTCGTTGTTACAAAACATAAGTGGAGACATCTCTAGGCGTGCTGAGGTTTTTGCCGAGACAATGGCTCCTTTCTTACGGGATCATCTCACGAATACTGTAGAGTAGTTACATAAAAGGTCTCAATTTGGGTGGGTGTTTTCCCTCGTCTTCAGACGATCACTTC
>CAZSDR010000034.1:0-7100 GCA_964605695.1 uncultured Candidatus Saccharibacteria bacterium
CCTCCAAAAAATCGTTGCTTCTCGTATCCGACGTAATATGCAACTTATTTAACACCTCAGCTTTATGGAACAACTTATTCACGCCTTCGGCATCGACACACGACTTATCGTCATTCAGATCATCAACTTTGTAGTGTTGATGGGACTGTTGTCGTATTTGCTCTACAAGCCTGTCTTGCGACTTCTCGCTGAGCGCGAAGAACGTATCGCGCTTGGCATTAAGGATGCTGAGGCAGCAGCCGAAGCCAAGGCGAAGAGTGAAGTCGAGAAAAAAGAAGTCCTAGCGGCGGCTCACCAAGAAGCCGAAGCGATCACGAAGCGTGCGGAGGCGTTTCTAGCCGAGCAAACCGAAGAAGCTAAAGCCGCCGCCGCCGCTAAAGCCGCCGCTATCCTTGAGGACGCCGCTAAAAAATCCGAAGAACTCAAAGCTCAAGCTCGCAAGGAAAGTGAGGCGGAAGTCGCCAAACTCGCTGTGTTAGCGGCCGAAAAAATACTTATCGAAAAGGCGTCGTAAAATCTTGACCGTTCACTTATGAAATCAGCGTACGTAACTGCAGTCACAAAACTTCTTGTTTCAGGGTCAAATCCGGAAGAAGTATTTCGTGGGCTCAAGCGAACGTTAAAAGCGCGCGGTCACGAGCAGCTCTACCGGCCGATCCTGGTTGCCGTACGGCGTTCGCTTTCAAAGCAGGGAAGACGTTACGTACCTCTTCTTACTCTGGCAAGAAAGACAGATGAGGAAAAACTTCAAGCAGAGATTACAAAAGTAGCAAAAGCAGTCAAGGCAGAGGACGCCCCAACTGTGCGCATTGACGAAACTATTATCGGCGGTTTTACCTTCGAGTACGATTATCTTCGATTCGACCAAAGTTACAAAACCAAACTCGTGAATCTTTACCGCACCATTATCAACTAACGCTACCAGCTAAACATTATGAGTACCGCAATCATTGAAAAAATTAAGAAGGAGATCGAAGGTGTGAGCACTGAAGCTCATACTGAAGAGGTGGGCATTGTTACCACCGTCGGAGACGGTATTGCCGAAATCGACGGTCTCTTGAAGGCCCAGATGATGGAAATGGTTGTCTTTGATGATACCGAAGGAGCGACTCTGAAAGAGACGTTGGCTCGTGCCGATGCGCTCTACGGGCTGGTCTTGAACCTTGAAGAGGATACGGTCAAGGTAGTGGTGCTTGGTAACAGCGAGCGAGTCAAGGAAGGTATGCGCGTACTGCGCACCAAAAAACTTCTCTCCATTCCAGTTGGTCCAGGGATCGCTGGTCGTGTGGTCTCGCCGCTTGGCGAACCGATTGACGGTAAAGGTGCTATCGAAACCGATAAGCAGATGCCGATCGAACGCGTCGCCTATGGTGTGATGGATCGTTCGTCTGTGAATGAACCGATTCATACCGGCGTTAAAGCCATCGACTCCATGATTCCGATCGGTCGCGGCCAGCGCGAGCTTATCATTGGCGACCGTGGCACCGGCAAGACGACCCTTGCTATCGATACCATCATCAATCAGAAGTATGAACCAAAAGAGAAGCGTCCGCTTTGCATCTACGTGGCGATTGGTCAGAAGCGTTCCAAAACCGCCAGTTTGATGGCCAAGCTCGAAGAAGCCGGCGCGATGGAATACACCACCATCGTCGCTACTTCGGCTTCGGAAGCATCGCCGATGCTTTTCTTGGCGCCATTTGCCGGCGCCGCTATCGGCGAGTACTTTATGCAAGAGGGCAAAGACGTGTTGGTGGTGTTCGACGATCTTTCCAAGCACGCCAACGCGTACCGCCAGATGTCACTTCTTTTGCGCCGGCCACCAGGACGCGAAGCCTACCCGGGGGATATCTTCTATCTGCACTCACGTCTTCTCGAGCGCTCAGCCAAGCTCTCTAAGGAACTTGGTGGCGGTTCAATCACAGCCTTGCCGATCATTGAAACCCAAGAAGGTGACGTGTCAGCCTACATTCCGACCAACGTGATTTCCATTACCGATGGTCAGATTTTCCTTGAGACAGATCTCTTTAACAAGGGCATTCGCCCGGCACTCAACGTCGGTATCTCGGTCTCGCGTGTAGGTAGCAGTGCCCAGACAAAAGCGATGAAGAAAGTGTCCGGCAAGATTCGTCTTGAATTGGCGCAGTTCCGTGAACTCGAAGCCTTTATGCAATTCGCTTCCGATCTTGATGAGGAAACGAAACAGCGTATTGAAAGCGGTCGCAAGTACGTGGAGCTTCTTAAACAGCCGCAGAATAATCCGATGCCATTTCAGAAGCAAGTGGTCTCGATCTACGCCATCAACAGCGGTCTTTATGAAGGCGCGCGCGTTGAAGACGTGCGCAAGATCGAACAGACCTTCCTTGATTTCATCGAGCGCGATCGTGGCGACATTCTGACTACCATCGAGACTGGTCGGGAGTTAACGGACGAATTGGTAGAAAAAATAGATAAAGCAATTATTGACTTCAAGGAAGCACACGGCAATTTCTACGGTATAGCAAATTAAAATTGTGGCCCTCAAGCAAATTAAAAACAAAATAATTTCGACCAAGAAAACCGGGAAAGTCACCAAGGCGATGGAGTCGGTGTCGGCGGTCAAGATGCGCAAGAGCCAAGAGCGTGCGTTTGGTGGCCGGCCGTATGTGCGCGCGGCACTGCGCATCCTCAAACGCTTGGCTGATTCGCCGGAAGGGAATTCACACCCGTTGATGCAAAAGCGTCAAGCGGGCCGACAGCTTTTGGTGATCGTCACGAGCGACAAGGGCCTTGCCGGTAGCGTCAACAGCGCGGTCTTGAAGCAGGCCGAGCAGGTCTTACGCGAACACTCAGAGACCGACATCATCGCTATCGGTCGCAAAGCGGTTGAGTTCGCGCGCCGTGAGAAGAAGACCTTGCTCGGCGAATATACCAATGTCTCTGATGCCGTAACATTGCCGGACGTGTATGAGATCGCTGACACGTTGATTGCACGCTTTGCCGGTCAAGAGTACGAGAGTGCGCGCATCATTTACCAGAACTTCGTTTCCACGTTTGAACAGTCACCGACCACACGCCGCGTCTTGCCGCTTGATCCGGGTGAGATCGAATACATCATGTCCGGCATCAAGCCAAAGACTGGCCGCTTCAGCGATGAAGTAGAAGCTGTCGACGGTTTTGTTTCCTACACGGTTGAGCCATCAGCCGAAGAAGTGCTGTCTGCATTAATTCCACAGCTGGTACAAATCATTATTTATCACGCGCTCCTTGAGAGTAAGGCCTCCGAACATTCGGCGCGTATGGTGGCCATGAAGAACGCGACTGATAAATCGAAGGAGGTCGTCAAAGCGCTGACGATTGTGTATAACAAACAGCGTCAGGCGGCGATTACCGCCGAAGTATCCGAGATTACCGCCGGCGTTGAAGCCATGAAAACTTGAACGCTGGAATCGGTCCAGTTCTTTGTTGGGCTTCAAAAATTTTGTTCACTGAACAACAAAGTTCACCTCACAAAATTTTTCTCACCCGCCTTGAACTGAACTCGATTCCAGCGTTCAAGAAACGCGAAAAACACACACAAAATTATCAAGCACAAAATTATTAAAAATTTATGTCCACAGGAACTATCACTCAAATCATCGGACCGATTGTTGACGTCCACTTCAAAGACGGCGTACCGGCTCTGCAGAACGCGCTAAAGGTAAAGCATGATAACGGCGAGATTACCCTCGAGGTAGCTCAGCATGTCGGTCTTGATCGCGTGCGCGCCATCGCTATGCAAGATACGCAAGGCCTCGAGCGCGGTATGGACGTGAAAGATACCGGAGCGGCTATTTCCGTACCGGTCGGTGAAGCCTCGCTCGGACGACTCTTCAATGTGCTTGGTGATACCCTCGACAGCAAAGGGGAAGTGAAAACCGACAAGCGTCGAGCTATTCATCAGGACGCGCCGGCTTTCACCGAGCAGTCTACCAAGACTGAAGTGTTTGAAACCGGTATCAAGTCAGTTGACCTTTTGGCGCCGTTCATCAAAGGAGGCAAGGTTGGTCTCTTTGGTGGTGCGGGAGTGGGGAAGACAGTCTTGATTCAGGAACTGATTCACAACGTTGCCTCCGAGCACGGCGGGTACTCGGTCTTTGCCGGTGTCGGCGAGCGTGTGCGTGAAGGTAATGACCTGTACCACGAAATGAAAGAGTCCGGTGTGCTTGATAAAACCGCCTTGGTATTCGGTCAGATGAACGAAGTGCCGGGCGCCCGTGCGCGCGTTGGTCTCACTGGACTTACGATGGCCGAGGCGCTTCGCGATGAAGGCTCGGGTAAGGATGTGCTCTTTTTCATGGATAACGTTTTTCGCTTCACTCAGGCCGGACAGGAAGTGTCTTCTCTCCTAGGGCGAGTATCTTCGGCCGTGGGGTATCAGCCGACTTTGGCTGAGGAAATGGGTAAGATGCAGGAGCGTATTACTTCTACCAAGAAAGGTTCAATTACTTCGGTGCAGGCGGTGTATGTACCAGCCGACGACCTTACCGACCCGGCTCCGGCCACCACGTTCTCGCACCTAGACTCAACGGTGGTACTCTCTCGCCAGTTAGCTTCACTTGGTATTTATCCAGCCATTGATCCGCTTGAAAGTAACTCATCAGCGCTTGACCCGACGATTGTTGGGGAGGAACACTACCGTGTGGCTCAAGGTGTGAAGATGGTTCTTCAGCGTTATAAGGACCTTCAGGACATTATTGCCATTCTTGGTATTGAAGAATTGTCTGAAGACGACAAGCTGGCTGTTTATCGTGCTCGCAAGATTCAACGCTTTATGAGCCAGCCATTCTCAGTAGCGGAAGTCTTTACCGGTAGTCCTGGTAAGTATGTGGCACTGGCCGATACAGTCCGTGCGTTTGGTGAGATTCTTGATGGAAAGCATGATGATAAATCCGAGCAGGCATTCTACATGAAAGGCGGCATTCAAGAGGTTATCTAGTCTCATCTGCTTCGTTGCGCTTCGTAAAATAATGCTCGCTGGACCGCCTTTGTCCCACTCGCATTATTTTCCTCGCGCGCCTCGCATCTGAAACAATATAACCTCTTGAATAACTAGAAATTACTTTATGACCACTCAACATTTACTCAATCTGACCATCTCTCGCGTCGACGGCGCCGTCTTTGACGGCGCCGTTAAGAGCGTTCAAGTGCCCGGCGTTGAAGGGGAGATGACAATTCTCGCTAACCACAAGCCGCTGATCTCTCCACTTAAGGAGGGTACACTCACGATTATTAAGGAAGATGATTCGAGTGAAGAAATTGCCGTCACGGGCGGAACCCTTGAGATCTCAAATAATCACGCCACGATTTTGGTCTAGAACAGGTCGTGAGGTTTTGTAGTATACTGTAGGCATTATGGAATGGATATTTATTTTGGTCGCTGTAGCGCAATCGATAGCGATTTCTTTAGGTGTCGGCAGTTCAACTTTGGCCATTATCAATTTCTTCGTTGCCATTAAAGATGGCAATATCGAACCGGTGGAGAGAAGAATGATGGGGATTGTGTATGTGGTTTTGAGGATCGCTATGGCCGCCATTCTTATTACCTTGGCGGTTGGCACCTTGAGGAATTGGAGTATCTACGGTATTGAATCGCTGACAACGGTGACAGTCAGTCAGTGGATACTGGTATTCGTATTGTACGCAAACGCCATCTTAATGACTAAGCGTATTATGTCGAGTCGGTTTGGACCGGCCTTGCAGGCATCAACGTGGTATACACTTGGCGTAATTTCCGCCTTGATACCGCTTGGTGTAAGTGGTTATTCACTCGTTCAGTTTGCAGTGTGGTATGTGGGTGCAATTGTGGCGGCAATTATTTTAGTCAATAGCATTATGGCTACACTTAAGTCTTAATTCAGTTTTTACATTATGTTTGGTAGAATCAAAAATTACGCAACCAAGAAATTACTCGAGCGTCAACTCAAAGACGCGCCGGCTGATCAGCGCGAGATGATTATGGCCATGATTGAAAAAGATCCGGCTACGTTTGAGAAAATCGCCAAAGAGATGCAGGAGGAAATGAAAAAAGGCGGTAATCAAATGGCGGTAGCGATGAAAGTTCTGCCAAAATACCAGAAAGAGATTATGGCGGTCATGTCGCCAGAGATGAAGGAAAAATTGGTGAAAATGCAGATGGGTGCGCAAGGGAAGTTCAATCCAAACGGCACCATTCGGCGGTAAGTTTCGTAAGGGGGTAACACACAGGGGCGCGGCCTTCAGCCGCGCCCCTGTGTGTTACCATGTTGGTGTTACCGAGGAGAAATTTATGGAAAACAAAGCCAAAAAGAACATTTTACTGATTCTGGGTCAAACAGACACTGAGACATTCAGTGGTGCATTAGCAGATCACTATCAATCGGGAGCCGAGTCGGCTGGCTACGAAGTGGAGAGGATCAATATTGGTGAATTGGCCTTCGATCCTGTTTTGTACAAAGGCTACAAGGAAATCCAAGAATTAGAACCAGACCTAGTTCGTGTTCAGGAATCTATCCTGCGCGCGGATCATATAGTGATCGTCTATCCTAATTGGTGGTGTACTATGCCGGCCATTCTCAAGGGTCTGTTTGACAGAATTTGGCTACCTGGATTTGCTTTCAAATTTAACCAAGAAACCAATCGTATAGAGAAATTATTGAAAGGTAAGACGGCGCGAGTAATTGTGGTGGCGGGGTCCCATAGTCCTTTTAAGACCTGGTGGCTTTTTGGTGATTATACCAACGAAATTCAGTATGGAATTCTCGGCTTTGCTGGAGTCAGTGCTTCTGTGTCGGCTTTTGGACCTTGTGAGCATGCTTCTTCCGAAAGGAGATCAAAATGGCTGCAGGTGGTCGAGTCATTGGGACGAAGGGGGATATAGTAGGTTTCCGTCACGTCTTTTCATGTATTATAAAGAAGATAACTTAATTTAAGTATTTTATGAATAAAATAATTTACGTAATCATAGCAGTGGTCGCGTTGGGTGCGCTTATGTACTACTTTGGTCTTCAGACTAAACAAGACAATGTGCCTCAAGATATGCCGTCAGAGGTGGTGACTGAAGAGAATGAGAGCGAATCTCTTATGGAACCACCGTCATCTTATCT
>CAZSDR010000035.1:0-7099 GCA_964605695.1 uncultured Candidatus Saccharibacteria bacterium
CTTCAGTCAGCAATAACAAAAATCTGTGCACTTCTAGTGCACAGTGGTTGAAAATTTTGATCTCGACAGCCGTGTGGCTGTCGAGATCAGGGGAGGTATAAAGTTTCAACTTATTAGACAGACTACATAAGTAGGATATAAGTCTTTGCGCTATAATCAAGGTAGTGGAACCAGACAATGCTGAACCAATAGTTCAAAATACTACTTCTGAACCAAGACCAACTCGGAGTATTTCGTTTTATATAGTTTCTATAACCCTCTTATTGTTAGTGATTTTCGGTGTGGGTATCTTTTTTACTAATCTCGGTCAGATGATTGTAAATTCCGTTTTCCCTGACCCTGAACGAACGATCAGGTTGTTGGTGCAAGAAAGTAAAGATATAGATAATTCTCAGGATAAGTATATTTTTGAGCACAGTGATGGCGAGATACTGGAAGTCAATAACGTAACGGGGGTGGGGTATGTGTTTGATGTAGCTTTCAGTCCGGAATTGGTGAGTTCTAGCACTACGATTCCAGAGGGAACTATCAATAGGAGAGTTATCTTTAATGGAGGTGATGTGCTCATCCAAGATCTCTTTGTCGAAACATTTGTCCCGATTCAAGAATCCTATTTGGATGAGGTCAGCATTGATTTTATAAATAAAATCGTATCTATGTTGACTGATGTAGATATAACATCGACTCAATTCTCTACGGCCGTGCGGTCAGGCAATCTAATTACTTTACACGGTTCCGGTACAGGAGGAAACGCAATAAAAGTATCTGTGCGAATTCCAAACCACAGACTTAATTCTATTGATATTAGTAATCTCGACGGTGATGTTTTAAGGGTTGAAACAAACAACGAATCTGAAGGAAACATTAATTTTGCTAATCCAGTAGTGGTAACTGAGTTTGGAGATCTAATGGCGCGTGAGTCTGTGTTGATCCGTACACAAGCTGAAGGTAAATATGATAATTTGTGGCATAAATGGGAAGAAAAAGTATTTAGTTGTTACAGGTGTGTTGGTTCCAGGATCGATTCAGATGGTGATGGTATTGATAACGAAACGGAATTTATGTTCGCTACAGACCCTCTTGTTAGTGACACAATCCCCGACCATTATCCTTCTTCTCTTCGCGATCTATTCACTTCAGAGGAGAGTGAAAACCAACCGAAGAGGAGGGATGGTTACGGCCTTTTCAATTTGACTATACCTAATAATGCCAGAGCTTTTAGTTTTTTATACGTTATAAAATCTTCGGGCGGGGAACCGAGCTATCTCTCCATATTCCTAGGTAAAGAATTGGTAGCCATCATTAACGATACGGAGCCAGATGTATTAACTAAGTTTGCAATCCCGCTAGAATTAAGAGTTGCCACCACCACTATGTCAGTGATATATAATTCAACAGGAGTGGCTAAAGCCAACATGCAGTTGCAAGACATGAAGTTTATAACCAGTAGTTATTATGGTGAAGCTTTAGAACAAGCTCTCGAGGATGAATCTTATACCATCTTGCGTCCCCCAATTACCGTAAAGAACGACTACGTCCGTTATTCATCTAGTGGAGAACCTGAGTTGGTTGCCGGACTTTTTCCTGAGAGCTTTGGGGCTTACAAACTTGTCGATAAAAAATTCACCAGTAGCAGTTTGGTACTGAGTTACACCAACGGGGAGCGCACTCTTGAAGTGAGTCTTTCGAATAAGCCATTAGGGGAAGCTATGATGTTTTCAGAATCATTCCTTAGACAACTAAGTGCTCCTAAGCAGTCTCAGTACGGAACCCTTATATATACCCCCGCGGGTGGTGCTCATTGGATAAGTAATGATCAATTTTATGGAGTCTCCGTCTCAGAAAGTTATGAGTCAGTCATGCAGAATTTAGACCGTGGATACGAGGTGTATATGGGCGAAAGAGAAGAGGATGCCGATTATAAATATGCTTTTGATGAGATGATGAATTGGTTCGTATCGGAATTTCCAGTTGATGAAGCAGAAACTGCTAGGATCTATTCTTTGGATCAGCAATAAGTATCTATGGAGTCATAAAAAATTTTGATCTCGACAGCCGTGTGGCTGTCGAGATCAGGGGAGAATCCTCCGGAGGGTCTGTAGCCAGCGGTAGACGAGCGGATGGTTTAAGCGCATCGGCCGTTTTGCCACCCCGTCCCAGATTCGAAGTAGAAAGATGGTACGCGTAGCTGTAGCGACCACTCCACCTAGAACCAGTAGTATGAATGAGCCCAGATAGAAAGCTGCGTTTCCGAGGGCAAGGGCGAGTACCCATCCAGGTATAAGTACCGCCCACAATGCCATCCTTACTCGCTTTACTCGCGAACGATACGCGAGTCTCGCCACCAAGAAGGTGGTCCTAAAAGATCTAAGCATGAACACCTCCTTTCTGTTGCCACTATAGCAAATTTTGACGTTGGGCGGCTACAGGGAATCGGGGTCAAGTTTCTAAGTAAAATTTTTCATAAATTCAAATTTTACTAAGAGCTTCCTCCCCGGGCTCGCCGGCCCCAGAGGGGACCCCCGGCTCCGCCTTTCGATTACCTGCATCTCGCTCCAAATGACAACGACCGAAACTCTTACAAGTTTCGGTCGGTCATTTGGGCGGCTACAGAGAATCGAACTCTGATTTTCGGTACCACAAACCGAAGTAATGAACCGTTATACGATAGCCGCCATAAACCGCCTGTGTTCAGCACGATCATGGTGAACAAGGTGGTGGCAATTGTGGCACAACCAGGCCAGGTTTTCAACCGTATTGTTTGTATGATCATGGTCAATATGGTGTACCGCCAAAACACGTGTATCTGTAATTTTACAGAGTCCACATAACTCCAACCTACCGCTTTGTCGCAGAATCCTTCGGTAAGCATAGTGACCACCTTTCCAATTGGCATGTTTTTCTTCAATAAACTCAGTGTTCCGCCATTTAGTCTGGCATGATTTGCTACAAAAAAATTTACCGCTCTTGGACCCACGAAGCGCTTTTGCTTGTTTGTATGTTTCTTTGCCACATATTGAGCAGGGAACCATTTTACCTTTTCTGTCAGAAGCATGTTTACAAAATGCAGAACAGTATTTTCCATGTCCCTTAAGAAGCCAAGAAGGCTTAGCATAAAATTCAGCAGCGCATTTTTTACAAGACACGATAGGCATTTGATTTATTTTATCGTATTTTTACGCATAGGTAAACAGTATGCTTTGTGTGTATTTTCAGAAATCATCCTGTATACATACAGTTGGATACTTGTTGTATACTATTGATATATGATGGACGAAGAGGGACGTAAAGTGATTTTATTCTTTACCTTTATGCTTGGTGTAGGCTTAGGTTTTTATCTTGCTCGTCTGTTGTTCTAACTAATGTCATTCCAAAATATGAAGCAATTCCTTGAAGATTTTAAAGCGTTCGCCATGAGGGGTAATGTGGTCGATCTCGCGGTGGCGGTCGTGATCGGTGCCGCTTTCGGCAAGATCGTTTCCTCGCTGGTTGAGAATATTGTCACTCCGTTACTGGGAGCCTTACTGGGAGGTATAGATTTCACTGGACTTTCCTTTGCTGTCAGGGGTTCGGTGGTTACGTACGGGGTTTTTCTGCAGAGTATCTTTGATTTCATAATCATTGCCTTCGCTATCTTTTTGGCAATCAGATTACTCGCCAGATTGCAGCGTGAAGATGAGAAAGTGATTGAGGAGACACCAGCAGAGCCATCCGATGAGGTTAAGCTTTTGACCGAAATCCGCGATAGTCTTTCGCGCAAGGATTAAAGCCGTTACGAGTAACAATAAAAGAAGAGACCATCGCCCGACGGGCGATGGTCTTCGTAACGGCTTACCTCCTCTTGCGGCCGAGAGGATTTCCTCTCCATAGTCTCCGCATTCGAGAATGTAAGCGCTGGACAGTCGGTTTCTCGATTCTTCCCGCCGGAAGTTTAGATTTATTTCTCTGCGCCGGCGGCTGACCCCAGTCGCCGTTGAGAGGAAGGACGAACCCGTCGGGGTCCTTGATTCGAGAGGGTCTCGGTTTTTCGACCTTTTCTTGCCCCTTCTCAGCCTGCCTCAATTCGATTGTAAGTCTGAAGATTTCAGATTGGGCATTATTCAGTGATTCCTCCAGACCCTTAATATTCTCCAAAAGCGAACGGCCTCGCTCTTGTTCTTCTTGAAGACGGGCTTGCGCCCTCGTCTTCGCAGTGTTCAAAGCCGCCGTGAGTTCGATCACCTTTTCTTGAAGGTGAAGGATGATAGCTTCAGCTTTCGCCAGTTTTTCTTCGAGCTCTCGGGCGTGCTCCCGCAGGTCGGGGTAGGGTGGGACTTCCGGAGCAGTCGCCGGGTGATCGACTTTCGGAGGTTCTCCCTCAGCCTTTTTTGTGGGTGCTCGGAGAATAACCGTTTCCACCGGTGGGACAGCAGGAGCCTTCGCTCCACGAACCGGTAGAGGTCCGTTTGGACACTCCTTAAGGATAGATTTCCAGTTCTCCAGAGATTTGATTTCTTTGGTCACTAACAACCGGTCAATGAAATGCTCGACCTGCCGCGGCGTCACCTCCTTGAGAATATAGGATATTTCGTCGCAGAAAATCCGAATCGCTGTTTCGCGCGCTCCATTTGCTCCAGGTGGCCGATGCCAGCTGTCGCAAACTACGGCGGCGATATCGGCGAGTGCTCTCGCTTCTGCGATCCGTTCTTTCAGTTCTTTTTCGACCGCAGTCGGATTTTCGCGCCATTTACGAGCTGGTCTGAACATTTGCTTGAACGCAGCTCGGACCTCTTTCTCGGTTGCGAGCCAGCGCAAGCGCTTGTGTATTTCGGTCAATGCGAATGACGAAGTCGCGTTACCTTTGTCTCCCAAGATCTTGAGCTTGATGAGGCCGTCGATCTCGATGACTTCGGCGAGTCCCTGGTCTCTGAGAAACACCACGCTACCAAGGTCCAGGGGTCTGTTATATAGATTGATATTTCCCACGAGGGTATCCTCCGCTAAGTTGTGATGGGTACTTCCGGGAGGTACTATGACCCACACGTTCTTACTTTGCAAGAAGCCGGTATACCACAGACCTTGCGTCTTCGGCATTTTAGTATTCAACTACTAACTATCCACAGTTTTTTATTGGGTGTTCGGTATCCTCAAACTCATACAGCGGTACAATCTAGTTAACACTCGCCATCTCCAAAACGAGTGCGTCGGAGGGAGAGATAGGCCGCGCGTCCAGCCCACGCGTAGCATTTACGACCTATGTCAGCCACATAGGGCAGTATCTGACTCTCTCAAAAGTTGAAAAGGTGTAGTCACAGGATCTTTCTTAAAAATAATTGCGCATGATGGCCGATACAACCATCATGTTTTCCACCAACAATTATTTTTGCGAGAGAATCTGATAAGTTCTTATCAGCGCGTTTTGTGTAACTCTAAATAGAAGCATGAAGATCCAACAAATTAGAAAGCGCGACGGTTCTATCGTTAATTTCAAAATTGAAAAAATAGAAGCGGCGGTCTTGAAAGCTTTCAATGAGACGCATGAAGGTTCTCCTGAGGAAGCCAAGAAAGTATCCGAATTGGTGCAGGATAAGATCTTGTCTATGTGTGTCGCTGCTGCTTCGGCGGAAGTGGGAGATCAACATTATGGAAAATGTGTCGATGGATATCCGGCCGTTGAAGAAATTCAAGACTTGGTGGAGGCGGCTCTGATGGAAATGGGATTTTTCGAGACCGCCAAGGCATACATTATTTATCGTGCCGAGCGTAAGCGACTGCGCCAGCGAGACATTTTCCGTAAGCGCACCAACCTTAAACCGTATGAATATCCTGAGTTGTACGAATACGTGACCGCTGTGCGACATTCCTACTGGCTTCATACCGAATTTAATTACACGCGCGATATCGATGACTTTAAGACGCGAGTCGGTGAGTGCGAGCAGGAGGCCATTAAAAGAACCATGCTCGCCATTGCACAGATAGAGGTGGCGGTGAAGAGTTTTTGGGGAAATATTTACAGTCGCATTCCAAAGCCAGAAGTTGGCGCGGTTGGTTTTACCTTTGCAGAGAGCGAGGTGCGCCATATGGATGCCTACGCCCATCTGCTTGAGATACTTGGCCTCAACGATGAATTTAAAAAACTCACTGAAGTGCCGGTCATCAAGAAACGAGTTGAGTACTTGGAAAAAGTAGTGTCTTTTTCCAAGACTGGAGAGATGCGCGAGTATTCGCAGGCTGTACTCTTATTCTCACTCTTTATCGAGCACGTCAGTCTCTTCTCGCAGTTCCTCATTATGATGTCTTTCA
The DNA here is from genome assembly GCA_964605695.1 of uncultured Candidatus Saccharibacteria bacterium. Classification (GTDB taxonomy): domain Bacteria; phylum Patescibacteriota; class Minisyncoccia; order Phycocordibacterales; family UBA918; genus OLB19. The sequence continues at coordinate 6,283 of CAZSDR010000035.1, forward strand.
ACAAGCATAAGAACTTGTTTAAAGGTATCTCAAATGCGGTTGAGGCGACTTCAAAAGAGGAGCAGATTCACGGTATGTTCGGCATCGACCTCATCAACATCATCCGAGCTGAGCATCCAGAGTGGTTTGACGGCAGTCACCGTGAGACAGTCAGGATGATGTGTGCGGAAGCTTATCAGGCTGAAAGCGCTATCATTGATTGGATATTTGAGGCGGGCGAGCTTGATTTCTTGTCTAAAGAAGAAATCAAAGAATTCATCAAACATCGTCTCAATAATTCTTTGCGGTCAATCGGTATGTCGCCCGTCTTCTCAGTCGACGAAGCTCTCCTTGATAAAACCGAGTGGTTTAACGACGAAGTGATCGCCACCAAGCATGTTGATTTCTTCGACAAACGATCGATAAATTACAACAAACGACAAACGAGTGTTACTTCAGACGACCTCTTCTGAACAGATTAGTAATTTTTTAGCTTAGAAACAAAACGTATGACGGACAGAACAGAGCCTTGGTACTGGCTCAATGAAAACTCAAGAAAATTTATGTCGCGAGGCTACACGCTCGAGGGTCAAACTCCTGAAGAACGTGTCCGTCAGATCGCTGATTATGCGGAGAAATTGCTTAAGCGTCCGGGCTATTCCGACAAGCTCTATGAATACGTTTCAAAGGGATGGGTTTCTTTTTCGACACCGGTTTGGGCAAACTTTGGTCTTGGCCGAGGTCTGCCGATTAGTTGTTTTGGTTCCTACATTGCCGACGATATGTCGAGCATTATGTACACTCATGCTGAAAACGGCATGATGTCTAAGTACGGCGG
>CAZSDR010000036.1:0-6882 GCA_964605695.1 uncultured Candidatus Saccharibacteria bacterium
AACTAATTTGTGGTTTATTTTTTAAAAACGGGGGGGGGTCCCTTTGGGAACCCCCCCCGCTTTTCTGTGTTTTACATGTGATTAAAAAATACCACAGAACGCCCTTTCATCGGTTAGTTGTATCGATAGTCGTGCTTTGGCGATGTCGGCACTGGCAAGAGCGAGCATCTGTTCCTGAGAATAACTTTCCAGATCGAGGTTAGAAAGCGGTTGCATGGCTGATCTGTATGCGCTTGAGACTAAATCCGAATTCAGATATCTATTTAATTCTCTTTTACGTTCAGTATTTGGTACCATCGCCAGAGCCAGTTTGGTTTCAATGACAGGGAACAGAGCTTTTTCTGCTTCGGTACGCGCTGTGCATGCTCCTGCGTTCTGGGTGATGCGCCAGACATTGTTACCCCAGTCGACTATTAGGTGCGGCATGTCGTTATCAACTGAATTACATAAAGCAGTTAGGTCACCAGCACTCGGTCCATGTCCATTTAAATTGGTTAATTCGACTGTGTCTGCACGACGTTTCGTGTGTGTATGTACCAGATGAATACTAGTCATTGGGGCCTCGTTTAAAGTGCGCAAGACGTCACCATCGAACTGAATTCTATTGCGGCCGGCGTCGTCGGAAACGTTCTGCCACCTCACCACCCCGTCTGAGTTTTTATAGAGAGCATAGGCCGCCTGAGAATTTTCTAAACGACTGGCTTCAGCGAGTGTGTAAAATCCGTCTCTGCACGAAGCGGTAGTGGGGATGGATACGGTAGAACTTACAGCTCTTGGCGCAGCCGTATTAAAAGAAAAACTCACCATATCTCTACCGTCACCAAACACAAGTTCTGCCAGCGGTTCAGGATCCTCATCCGAGTCTCCTGCGGTTCCTGTTGGGGTGGTACTAACAGGTGGTCTGGTTGTCACGGGTGCTGATGTGCCATCTGGCCTTGGCATTGGTCGTAAAGGGTCGGGTCCTCTTTCTCCTATATTGTAATGAATATTTCCGCACCAATTTTTCAGATAGTCAGGACAGAGGGAACGTTCGTTAGCGAATCCAAGACCAGTTACAAACATATTTACGATTCCCCATAAACTGACTAGAAAAACGAAAGCCGCGATGCTGTAAAAGGCCAATCGTTTGGCTTTTTCTTGTTCGTCGGTGTTACCTCCGCCGATAATGAAGTAGCGAACGACATTGACTAGAAATACCAAGAGCGCGATTGCGAACAGCAGCGGTACAATCACATACTGCAAAAAGTAGGTGAGACTGATGAGGATTGTTTGCAGAGATTCAGTGAACTCTGTTTGCGCAAAGGAAACTAAAGGTAACGACAGCAAGAGAACAGCAAACGCAAAAACACGCTGGTACATATCGATTAAATAATACCTCATACAGCTTCTCTTTAGGGGCGCGAATGTTTATAAGCAGATAGTTGCAAAAAAGACTAAGAAGCGTGGTATAATGCACCTACTTAGCAGAGGTACTAATCAACCTTGTAATTTATGTTAATTTGGATTCTTTTAGGAATAGTGGTAGTGATCGCTCTCTGGACGGTTTATGCGTATAACAACTTCGTTAGGGTTACTCAGCGCACGAAAGAAGCGTGGGCGGATATTGATGTTCAGCTCAAGCGTCGTTACGATCTGATTCCCAATCTCATTGAAACCGTTAAGGGCTACGCCGCTCATGAAAGAGGTGTCTTTGACGAGGTTACAGAAGCTCGTGCCAAAGCCACACAGGTGCATGTCGATCCGGCAGGAATCACTCCGGAAATGATAACCGCCATGGCTGGAGCAGAGTCGGCTTTGACTGCCTCTTTGGGTAAATTACTGGCTGTGGCAGAAGCGTATCCTGATCTTAAGGCCAATCAAAACTTCGCCCAGTTACAAACCGAACTATCTGACACCGAAAACAAAATCCAAGCCGCTCGACGTTTCTACAACGCCAATGTTCGTGATTTGGCAATTGGCCTGCAGTCGTTCCCTTCAAATATTGTGGGCAATGCCTTTGGTTTCAAGGAGGAAGCCTACTTCGAACTGGATGAAAATAGTGCTGAGAAGGAACCAGTTAAGGTGAGCTTCTAGAGGCCTCCTAATTCTATATGGGCAAAATTTTTTATAACAAGCTCGTACGGGATCGAATAAAGGAAAAGATTGAAAGCAAAGGTGAATTGTGTGACGTGCGAAAGATTGAAGATGATAGCGAATTCGAGCAGGAACTTTTAAAGAAAATAGCGGAAGAGGCGGGCGCGCTAGCGCGCGCCCGCACCCGCGAGGAATTCCTCCAAGAGTACGCCGACTTAATGGTCGTACTCGATGCTCTGACCGCACATCTTGAATTTTCTGAAGCCGATCTTAAGACCGCGATGACACAGAATATAGACAAAAAGGGCTTCTACAAACTTCGTCATTTCCTCCACTGGTCAGAAGATAAGGATTATCGTAGTAACGAAAGTGTAACCGGTACGCAATGAGTGTATTCCGCCACAGCCTGATACTGTTTACTCTTGTGGTGGCTTGGCCGGTGTACGGTGAAGAAATCAATCTGTTCGAGTCCGTATACGAAGTACACCCCGATGGTGCCGTGGAAGTTACAGAAACAATCCAATACGATTTTTCTGACAATCAGAGACGGGGCATATTTCGCCTACTTGAGACAACTCACGCACAACCCGCATCCACCTTTTTCAAAGAACGACTAATCGAAATTCAAGTTCATGGTGTAACCAGAGACGGCCAAGAAGAACCGTTTCGTGTTGAGCAGAGGGGTGATGAGCTCGAGATACGGATTGGTGATCCCGATGTCACCATTACCGGTCCTCATAGCTATCGTATTCACTACACACTTATTGGTGCATTGTCTTACGGCCCTCAGGGAGTTGAGTTGTATCACAACGTGACGGGTAATGGTTGGGAAGTGCCGATAAATGAAGTGGTGGCACGTATATCGGGAGTGGAAGGAGTAGTCTTTACTGATCAACGAGCGTGTTACCAGGGTGGCATGGGTAGTACGGAGTCATGTGCAGAAATTACCACCGACGGCGAAGTAACCGTAATGAGTTCTCGTCCACTTGGTCCCGCTGAAGGACTCACGATTGCTCAAGCCTTAGACCCCGAGTCGGTGGCGGTAGTAGTGATAGAACGTACAATTCCATTTTTGCCTTTTGTTGCTTTGTTCGTGCTCTACGTACTTAGTGTGACAGCTTATATTTTCCGTTTTCGTCGCTGGCATAAACCGGAAGTTCCGTTCTTGGTCCAGTATGAACCGTATCCGGATACCTTGCCGATGTACGCGGGGGTATTGATCGATGGACAGCTTGATTCCAAAGATATTACAGCCGGTATTATTTATTTAGCGGAACAGGGCTTTTTGAAGATAACACGGGAGGAGAGAAAAGTGCTTGGTTTATTTACAGCCGATAATTACCGTCTAACCTTACTCCGACCGGCATCAGACGCACCGACAGTTTTTTCTCACTCGGTGCTACACATGCTTTTCAAGGATCAAGAAGTTGGTGAACAGACCAGTCTTCATGAATTGCGTAACGACACATCTCGACAACTTGCCAATAGTCAGGTATTAGCAAAATTACGTTCGGCTTTAAGTAAAGATCTGTACGAACGCGGTTTCTTTGAAGCTTGGTCTCGTCGTGACGTCGTCAGTCTAACCGCGGGAATGGTAATTGTGATCGCCGGAGCGGTGTTTTCTCAATCGATCCCACTTATATTTATCGGAACACTTTTGACTCTGATCGTGTATGCGTGTGCACTGTGGGGAGTGCACCGACGACGTACTCCGAAGGGATTTGAGGCACTCAATCATCTTAAGGGTTTTAAACACTATTTATCTGTGGCAGAAAAAGATCGTATTTCTTTTCATAATGCGCCGGCTAAAAATCCAGAACAATTCCTCGCCTTCCTACCATACGCCATTGCGTTTGGCGTAGAAAAAGAATGGGCAGCGGTTTTTAGAGATGTCACCATTCCGAATCCGGGATGGTATGAAGGCAGTTCAGTCCATTCATTTTCCGCAGTAGCTTTAAGTAGTGAATTGTCTTCATTTTCATCAGCGGTTGGTTCTTCCGGCGCCGCGGGTTCTTCAGGCGGAGGATCATCTGGCGGTGGTGGCGGAGGTGGGGGAGGCGGCTCCTGGTAGGGGGACGATTAAAATTGACAATCGCGGTATAATAGACGTATGGCCACTCTCTATACACAGCAAGATAGTAATATCCGTAAGACGTGGCTTCTTATGACGGTTTTTTTGGTGATGGTGATTGCGATTGGCTACGCCGTTTCTTGGTATCTTAATAGTTCCGCCATTTTATATATGGCAGTTGCTTTTGCCTTCATTATGAACTTTGTCAGCTATTGGTATTCTGACAAAATCGTCTTGCGTATGACCGGCGCTAAGCGCATTGAGAAACAAGATCATCCTGAACTGTGGAATGTGGTTGAGAATCTTTCGATCGCCACCGGTTTACCAATGCCGAAGGTCTATATTGTGAACGATCCGGCGCCGAATGCCTTTGCTACTGGCCGCAATCCCGAACATGCGGTGGTTGCCGCTACAACGGGACTTTTGGCGGTCCTCGATCGAAATGAATTGGAGGGAGTGATGGCACACGAAATGGCCCATGTGGGCAATCGCGACATGCTCGTGATGACGGTTGCTGTCGTGTTGGCCGGTTTTATCGCTATTCTGGCAGACTTTCTGATGCGTACGATGTTTCATGGCAATGGCCGCGATCGCAGCCCGGCCTTAATGGCAGTTGCTATTATTGGTATTATTTTGGCCCCGATTGCCGCCAAACTCATCCAATTGGCGGTTTCTCGTCGTCGTGAATACTTGGCCGATGCCACTGCCGCTCTCACTACGCGTTATCCGGAGGGACTTGCTTCGGCACTTGAAAAAATCTCCGGCTACCATGCGCCGATGAGGAGTGCTAATCATGCTACCGCCCATCTTTTTATTTCTGACCCATTCGGCTTGGCGCCCAAGGGTGGCATTATTTCTGGAATAAACGGCTTATTTCAGACCCACCCTCCGGCCCAAGAGCGTATCCGCCGCCTTCGGGAGCTGAGTGCATAAGGCCTGCAGGCTCCTTAGGGGGTGGTACACTATAGGGGTATTAGTAATAATTAAAATATACAGATGCCAAAAGCAAATTCAGCCTTCATGAAACCCATGAACGTAAGTTCAGAGCTTGCCGCAGTGGTTGGAAATGGTCCGATGCCTCGTTCAGAGGTCGTGAAAGAATTGTGGGCTTACATTAAGAAACACAACCTTCAGGATCCAAACAACAAGCGCAACATCAACGCGGATGATAATTTGAAAAAGGTGTTCGACGGCAAGGCGACCGTGAATATGTTTGAGATGACAAAACTGGTCTCAAAACATCTCTCCTAAGTAACGTAGAAAATCCTTCGAAAGGTACTCAGCTTGGGCCACTTCATATAGTGGAATGGTTTTTCTGTTTTATACACAGACGGGGAGGCCGCAACGCCTAAGCGCAACGGCCTCCCCTCAATGATCTTGAATACGCGTTGACCACGTAGGATCATTGTCTATATTCTCAATGATCATAATTGGAACGGACTCTACGTTGTTATTAGGGATGTAATAACCACGATTCGTATATCTGTATTGCGTACCGCACGTTTGGCGAAGCCTGTGCGTGCTTTAGATACGACGAGCCGTACATAAATAGACAAAATAATTTTTGTCTTGAGGTAATGATACAAAATATGTGTGAAGGTTTTATGAAGATTATGGTAATTAATCAAGAATTCGATTTGAGAAGTCCATCGAGACTTCTTCCATATCGCTTTTCTTATCTATCTTTGAGATTTCTCCTTCTTCCACACTACGTTTGATAGAAACAGTCACAATGGTCCCTCTTCCCACGGTACTTTTTATATTGATCTTACCTCGATGCATTTGAACGATTTCATTGACTATGGCCAAACCAAGACCTTGTCCCGCATTCTTTTTGTTGGATTTTCGTGATCGGTAAAAAGGTTCAAAGATGTGGAATAAATCTCTTCTCTCGATACCGCTTCCTGTATCAGAGACTGACAGATCTACATATTTTCCGTCAGAGGCCGCATCTATCTCTACAGTGATCGAACCACGTGATTCTATATGAGCAATGGCATTTTTTATAAGATTAAATATCACCTGCTCTAAGGCCGTGGCGTTACCAAATACAGTGTGGCGAGTGTGTGGACGTAGAGTCAAGGAGATATCTTTGTGGTCAATTGTTTCTGATAGGGAATCAATGGCTTTTTGGGCCAACACACTCAAGTCAACATCTTCAAATGGTATTTGCTGATCGTGCATGAGATGACTGAGACCGAGAAGATTGTCCATGATTTCCGACATACGATCGCATTCGACTATGTTGCGTTCGATTCTTTGGCGCACCCTCTCTGGCAGATCTTTATCGAGAAGGGTGACATCGGTGTTGGTTCGTAATATGGATAAGGGTGTTCGGAGTTCATGCGATATGTTTCGAATGAATCGCTTCTTTCGCTCAAGGGATCGACGAGTAGGTGTCAGAGCAACGTACACCATGATAAAGCCGAAAGAAATGACAATCGCACTGGTGATGACCACCACAGTCCAGAATTGATCAATTCGAACTTTCTCCAGTCTTTCGCTTACGGTGGTTGGACTGATCGTCTCTCCTTCAAGCATTCTGGTGAAGATTTCGATTAGTGTTTGGGTTGATCCCTTCACGAGGTAGTCCATCACAAACCAGAGTCCCGTCACAATAATGACAGTGAGGATAGTTTGCAGAATAATGATGTGACAGGTGGTTCGGAAGAAGATATCTGTGGAATATTTATTCCACAAACTGGTAACCAACCCCTCTGACTGTTTTGATGATTTTG
>CAZSDR010000037.1:0-6606 GCA_964605695.1 uncultured Candidatus Saccharibacteria bacterium
TCCTTGCTACTGGTAAGGAAGTTCTCGGACTAGTATTCGTCGCCGATGCCATAAAACCAGAAGCAGTTGATGCAGTGAAGAGACTTCATGAAATGGGTATTAAAACCGTCATGCTTACTGGTGACAACCGACAGGCTGCAGAAGCAATTGCGAAGCAGGTCGGTATAGACGAGGTTGTGGCAGAAGTCTTACCTGGAGAGAAGCTCGACAAGATCAAAGAGCTCCAGATGGAGGGACGTATCGTGGCGATGGCAGGTGACGGCGTGAACGATGCTCCTGCGTTGGCTCAAGCAGATGTCGGTATTGCTATGGGAACAGGAACCGATGTCGCCATCGAAACGGCAGGCATAACGCTTCTTGGCGGCGACATAGGAAAGCTCGTTAAGGCGATACGACTCTCACGATTCACCATGAACGGAATTAAGCAAAACCTCTTCTGGGCATTTGCTTACAACATCATCGGTATTCCGATTGCAGCAGGAATACTCTACCCCTTCTTCGGACTTCTCCTGTCACCGGTTATTGCGGGACTCGCCATGGCTCTTTCAAGCGTTTCGGTGGTGCTCAATTCGCTTCGGTTAAAAACGGTAAAGCTGTAATCCATGGAAACCTACACATTTCACGTTAAAGGAATGCACTGTAAGTCTTGCATCGCACTTACAGAGGGCGAGCTTATGGATCTGCCCGAGGTTACCCACGCGGAGTCCTCGCTTAAAACCCACACGGTTGATGTTGTAGGTGAGTTCGGTGGACGTAGGCAAGACGAGATCGCGGCGTATCTCACTGAACCACTTAAGAAGCATGGTTATAGTCTCCATCTGGAGAAACAAGCTCATAAGGTTCGGTGGGCAGATTTTACCTATGCCATACCAGTAGCCGCAGTCTTCATTGCGCTGTTCATCGTTCTACAAAAGCTCGGCATCGTTAATCTGGCTGGTTCTGGGGAAATGACATATGCAACCGCGTTTGTCATTGGACTCGTCGCTTCGGTATCGACCTGCATGGCAGTAGTTGGCGGGCTTGTACTCTCCATGTCAGCGAGCTATGCAAAGGAAGGGCAAGGAGTGCGACCGCAAATACTATTCCATGTTGGCCGTCTCGTATCCTTCTTCGTTCTCGGTGGTGTGATTGGCGCGCTTGGCTCGGCATTTCAGCTTGGAGGTGCCGGCACATTTGTCCTCAGCTTTATAGTCGCCGTGATCCTGCTCATACTCGGACTTAATCTGCTGGACGTGTTCCCATGGACGAAGAAATTGCTACCAACCCTTCCAGCTTCCTTCAGTAAGCGCGTTACTCGCTTTAAGGGCGTAAACAGTACGCTTACACCCTTACTCATTGGTGCAGCGACATTCATCCTTCCGTGCGGCTTTACCCAATCGATGCAGCTCTATAGCCTGACGACGGGTAGCTTCCTTGAAGGGGCTCTGACTATGACGGTCTTTGCGTTCGGAACGCTCCCGGTTCTTGCGCTCCTCAGCTTCAGCTCGCTTAGCATCAAAAAGATGCAGACGGGCGTGTTCTATAAGACAGCAGGACTTGTAGTGATATTCTTCGGTCTATTTAACCTTATGAATAGCTTGGTCGCCGCCGGCCTCATTTCGCCGCTTTTTAGCTTCTAACGTATACTATTCTTATGAAGAAATTGCCCATTATCGCTTCAGTGCTCCTCGCGGCTCTAATCATTGGTGGAGCGATAGCGTTTGGCGGAAAGTCTGATGCGCCTAAGCAGGTAGTTCAGAATGTCTCGATGGAGGGAGAGAAGCAAATAATCGAGATCGATGCGAAAGGGGGCTACTCGCCCAAGCTCACTACTGCAAAGGCGGGTGTACCTACTGTTCTCCGTATCAAAACGAACGGAACCTATGACTGCTCTTCTGCAATATCAGTTCCAGGACTAGGATATCAAAAGACTCTAGAGGCAACTGGTGTCACCGATATCGAAGTGTCTGCTCAGCTAGCGAAGGGAACACTCGAAGGCGTATGTGCAATGGGAATGTATAACTTCACGGTGAAATTCATATAGTAAAAACTATGCGTTCTCAATCGGTTACAACTCGAGGAACAGAACTACGATTGCAAACTGCATTCAAGAAGTTCGGCGCAATATTGATTGGATGTTTTCTTACGATTGGGATATTGCTTTGCGTTAGTTTTGTATCAGGCATTTCAAATCATTCCGTCACTGAAGTGCCTGGCCATTCCTGCACTTCTTCTGAGGAATCAAGTTCATGTACCTCAGTCAGTGAACATATCTCATACTGGCAAGCTGTTTCAACGGCAGTTTTAACTGACAATTTTCTTCTACTTTTAGTCGGTGTCTTGTTACTGTTTTTGTGGACTTCTAAACACTACAGGTTTACACAAAGAAGCTACGGCATGTTCTATTTGAGCAAGCTAAGGATAATGCTTGGTCTAATACTTCCTCGTAACTCCCTTCAAGAGGCATTTGCAGCTGGCACTATTCACGGCAAGGCTTTTTAATTTCGATTAGCTTTATTAACGTTAATTTAGCTAACTTATGGACACTAAGACGAATACTAAAATATTAATTTCAACGGTCGTAGGCATAATTCTCGGTGCAGGAGGTGTAATGGCCTTTTCTCAGAATAATGAGAATGCAATGCCGGTAGCATCCAGTGACACAGCAACTGGTTATAGTATGCAACAAGATCCTACGATGTCGGCCCTTCAGGGAAAGAAAGGAGAAAGCTTCGATCGTGAATTCATTATTCAGATGATTGCGCATCATCAAGGAGCAATTCAGATGGCAGAACTTGCTCTTCAAACATCAAAGCGGCCAGAAATTAAGAGTCTCTCAACAGAAATTATCGCTGCCCAGAAGCTGGAAATTCAGCAAATGCAGGAATGGCATCAGACATGGTTTGGCTCGTCAGTACCAGTGACCACAATGGGACAATAATTGTAATTAAAATATATGGAAACTGATACTAAGCCCTCGGCGGCCGTAGCTCTCGAGAAGTATTCCACGCCAATCGCAGTACTTGTAGGAGCGGTCATCATCGCTTTCGCGCTTACTTATGCGAAACCACCAAACCAAGGAGTGGCGGCTAATCCCGGCCAACCTCAGCCAGACGCTGCGGCACTTCAGAAGCAGTTAGATAATATTGCACCTATTACTTCTGAAGACCATATACGGGGGAATCCAGATGCGCCTGTAAAAATCGTTGAGTACTCAGACACGGAATGCCCGTTCTGTAAGCGATTCCACCCTACGATGCTGCAAGTAATGAGTGAATATGGAGCAGACGGCAAAGTTGCATGGGTATATCGGCATTTCCCTCTCGACCAGCTACATGCGAAAGCACGGAAAGAAGCCGTCGCACTAGAGTGTGCGGGAGACCAGGGTGGCGACGACGCTTTCTGGAAGTATACGAATCGACTCTATGAAGTAACGCCATCAAATGATGGTCTTGATCCATCAGAGCTTCCCAAGATCGCTGGTGAGGTTGGACTTGATGTTGCTACATTCAACACTTGTCTTACAAGTGGAAAGTTCGATGCGCATGTTGAAGCAGACGCGCAAAATGCTATTGCAACCGGTGGTAGTGGTACCCCTTGGAGCGTAGTTATCGGAAAGGATGGCAAGAAATACCCGCTTTCAGGCGCGCAACCCTATGAATCCATAAAGCAATTAGTCGATATTGCACTACAAGGCAAATAAAGATGCTATTCCAAGCATTACCAAAAGTTTTTGGGAATCCGGCATATGTGCTGATTGCGGGAGGGGTAAGTCTGACGGTCTTTGCACTTGCCGTACTTCTTCCGAACGCGAGCCTAATTGGTATCGTCGTCGGCTCACCCGACATACCTCTTTCCCAAAAACTTGGAATACCGCTTAGTTTGTTAGGTTCTATTATCACAAACTTTACTGCACTTTCTGCTCTCTCGACAATTGCTATTGCAATACTCTTCGGAATTAATGTTGCTATGATGGTCTATTTCCTGAGGCGAAAAATCAGCGAAGTAAAAAAGATGGGAATTACTACCGGGTTCTTGGGTGTTGCCAGTGGGATTGTCGGCATCGGATGTGCCGCTTGCGGGTCATTTCTCCTTACAAGCGCACTCTCTTTGTTCAGTGCGTCAGGCATACTTGCGTTCCTACCCCTTGCTGGCGGTGAATTTGGCATCATTGGCGTCATCTTACTTGCGATATCTATTCACAGCATTGCCAAGCAAATCCAGCATCCAGCAATCTGTGAAATTTAACTCTAAATTATATGGAAAATAGTCAGCCTAATGAATATGTAAGCAGGAGAGAGCGTAAGGAACAGGCAAAATTGGAAGCAAAAAATTCAGCTGTTCAGAAACGACGCACAGAAAAGTTTGTCCGATTGATCGGTTGGAGCTTGGTTGTCGCTGCGATTATTGGAAGTTTGCTGTGGTTCGTAATGTCTCAGCCTAAGATTTCTGATTCTGAAATCATCTCTCGCACTGGTATCCATTGGCACCCCACGCTTGAGATCTATGTCAAGGGAGAAAAAATGGAATTTCCAGCCAACATAGGAATTGGTGCAGCTCACCAGCCAGTCCACACACACGAAGATGCTAAAGAGGGCGTTGTGCATCTCGAGTTTCAGGGGCTGGTTCGCAAAAACGACACGACACTAGGTCGGTTCTTTAAAGGCTGGGGCAAAGATATTCGCTCACTTGGAGCTAACGTAACGATGACCGTCAATGGTGAGGAAAATATCGACCTTGAGAATTATCAAATGCAAGATAAGGATCAAATTGTATTGAGGTATGAGTAATACGGAACGAAGGTGCTCTCGTAATTCACCCAGTATCACAACATTAACGACATAATAATATGAAACTGAAAAAGATAGCTTTGATTGGGCTCTTTGCTCTACTGGTAGGAATTACAGGACTCATGCTTTTACAAGGCACGAAAAGTACCTTGGGAACGCAAACAGAATCTCAAACAGAAGATGAGACTGTACTGGAAGTACCTGCACAGATAGTCGATCAAGAAGTCCTAATTGACCGAGTTACTATGCCTAGTAACGGGTGGATTGTGGCACGAGGTATTGAGGATGGAAAGCTTGGTCAGATTATAGAAATAAGCCCGTTTCTTGAAAAGGGTGAACATAAAAAGGTCATTATTCCCCTCGGCGAATTCTATAATGGCGAAGAACTCATTGCCGTTATTTACGAGGATCAAGATAACGACGGTATCTTCAATGGTCTCGATCTCCCTAAATTAGATTCAAACGGTCTAATGATAGCTCGCAGTGTAAAGACCGGAGAAGAAGTCGAAGGTCTTTCTGAGGCAGGTATGAGTGGGATGCTCCACAATATGCCTGGAATGGCAGGTATGATCCAGATACGGTATACGAATGATGGTTTTGTTCCCAAGAATATTGAGGTGCCTGCAGGCTCTCTCGTTGAGTTCATTAATGAAAGCGATCGGGAAATGTGGGTAGCATCCGATACTCATCCAACCCATGAACGACTCGCAACGTTTGACCAGTTCAGGTCCTATCCAAAAGGAGGAGTATATAGGTATGTCTTCGACAAGCCAGGAACGTGGCCATATCACGATCATATAAGTCCTGCAGATGAGGGCACAATAATCGTCTTGTAGAAGCAGTTGTGAACGCCAGGGTATATCAGTGCGATTAGGTTGACACATGGTGTATTTGTGATACTATTATTCACGCACAATACGTCACAAGAATTTATGATGTGGGTAATAAAAATAATGGGATTTCTGATCGTTACGGCGGTCATTTTATTATTGTCTTTTGCCTTACTGCTTGCTTTTGACCTCGTTCCTGAAGACGCTCCTGTCACTGTTACCGTACCCCCTCAAAAGGAGGAGAGTAAGCCTGTACTGATTGAAAAAGTTGAAGAGCCCACTCGCATCGTTGCCAAAGACATCGGACTTGATGCATCAATTGTTAATCCTACAAGCAAAGATATTTCTGCTCTCGATAAAGCCCTCCTCTCAGGCGCGGTGCGGTATCCGGGTACCGCGCTCTTGGGTGAAGAAGGAACATCGCTTCTATTCGGTCACTCTAGCTATTTACCTGTAGTGCAAAACAAGAATTATAAAATTTTCAATAAGGTCCAGGAGCTTGAGGAAGGGGCGATAATAAGCGTGTATTCAGACACTCGCGAGTATCGGTACATGGTGGTGCGCCAGGAGCTGGCAAAGGCGACCGCAGACCGTATTGCACTAGAAGAGAACGGTAAGTATCTTAAGCTAGTTACTTGTAATACCTTCGGAGCGAAAGAGGATCGTTTCGTTGTAACTGCCAAGTTTGTCGGTGTGTACGAAGTACAGGCCTCTTAGCCGCTATTATGTTCCAATGGCACGGTGGGGAAGCGTGATGTTATCGAGTATGTGGGAAGTACCGGAAAATCAACGGGTTCGCATCTGCACTTTGAAGTTCGCGCCGCAACTAATCCGCTTTAAGCGAGATTATCTTGTCTACCAAGACTAGTCTGCTCTTGAGGCATCCAAGCAGTTCTCGTTTCTCAACATCTGCCCCTTCTCGCAAAATCTTACTTCCGCAGAATCTTCTCCGTCGCTCTTCCTTTCGCAAGTTCGTCGATGAGTTTATCGAGATACCGGATTTCACG
>CAZSDR010000038.1:0-6570 GCA_964605695.1 uncultured Candidatus Saccharibacteria bacterium
CAGGACTATGCTGGCATGAAATAAACGGATAACAGCCCGAGAGTCGCCTGATTCAGTCATAGATGGGAACAGTTATATCAGTTTTGGGACAGTCCGTCCATGGACGAACGAGTCTTTTTATTTGCCAATTCCACCACATTTCTTAAAAGAACTGCAACGGTGATGGGTCCAATACCACCTGGCACGGGGGTAAACAAAGCGGCTTTTTCAGCACAATCGGGATGAGCATCTCCGACCAAAACTCCACCCGCCTCAGAAGTACCCGCATCAAATATAACCACACCTGGCTTGACCATATCCGGAGTGATCAAGTGCGGTACCCCTGCCCCCAAAATAAGAATATCGGCAGAGGTAACAACCTCAGCGCTATCATCGGCCTGCTTGGTAAGTACCGCTACGTGTGCACCACTCGCTCGAGCGTAGACTGCCGCCGGCTGACCCACAAGCCGCCCCTGTCCCACCACCACCACCTGTTTACCAGCAAAAGATACGTCGTGACGCTTTGCTATTTCAGCAATCGCTCCAACAACCGGTGAGAGCGGTGTGGCATCAGTACCATCGTAATGCATACCATCAACATCATGTGAGAGCGGTATGGAAGAAAGAATCTGATCACTATCGACATGTTTCGGAAGCGGTAATTGCACAATGATACCGTCAGTCACCGACAACTGATTGGCTATTGAATCGCATATTTCTTCGGTAGTAACGGTATCCTTAAACTCAATTAAACTAACCTCTACCCCCGCCTCTCTGGCTTTTTTCTGTTTCAGTTCCAAATACTTTCTGGTCGCGAAATTGGGTTCGCTGGCGTAAATGGTCACATGAGGGCGGGTACGGTGCGCAGAAGTCGCTTGAGTAAGCGCTTCTATTATCTCTTTAGCTATCTGTCTGCCATCTATAATCATAAATCAAAAACTAAGTCCCGGTTCGTGACAAAACCGTGTTAATAGTCTTCAGGGCAATTTCAATATCAAGAAGAAATGAGCGGTGACGCAAATAATATAGATCGAGTGCCAATTTTTCAATTGTGCGTGGTACGTCCACTCCTTGCCTTGGTGCATCTAAATTATTTATTTGTGCCCAACCAGACAGGCCAGGCTTCACCAAATGTCGCAAGTTGTAGTATGGAATTTCCTTTTCGTATACCTCAACCAAAGCCGGCATTTCGGGCCGCGGTCCGATAAAAGATAACTCTCCTTTAAGTACATTCAAAAGCTGGGGCAACTCATCAAGACGAAAGCGGCGCAACACCTGACCAAGCGGAGTGACAACGAGAGAACTGTGCAGCGCTTCTCTTCCCACATCCATACCAGTCATGGTTCGAAATTTTATAATGGTAACAGGTTGGTTATGCTGACCGATGCGTATACTTTTATAAAATATCGGCCCGCGATTTTCGATACGGATACACAAAGCCACAGTCGCTAACACCAGACTGCCCGGTATCAAAAGTACACATGATCCAACGATATCGATCAAACGTTTCAACAAATCATACGCGTAATGGGGCGATTGAGTCGACATATGTTCAAGCATCCATGAATCACGTACCACTGACGGTGGCAAACGATGGAAGAGGCGCTCATAAAAATCAGACAGCGTAAAAAACTTCACTGCTGTGGAGTGTAAGGTGAGGTTAAAGAAAAAACCGGCCAGTTTCTGCATCACCGGATCATAGAGATCAGCAACCACGATATCAACCGGCTGTTCTGAAACATACGCATCCAAACTCTTGGAAAGAGCATCGGTGTCCGTGTATACACCGGTGTCGATGTGTTCTATGGATACCTGTTTGAAGTACGGGTTACCATTCAACAGTTCTTGCACGCTTTTTAGTTCCCTGCCCGTACCGACCAACAGAACCCGCACCGACCGTGGAGGTTGTAATCTTGGATAGATATACAATCGCCAGAGAATAATAAGAAGAGTGGAAATACCGAGATAGATCAGAAGATTTGTTTTAGGCGCAATTGAAAAAGGTAAGAGGAAAAAGAGAGAAAATCCAAGCAATACATTGACCACCTGTGTTTTCAATACCAATCCGGGCAACCGTTTTCTGTCAAAAGACAAGGTTTCATCGTACAGGCCGACGATAAAAAATACGAGTGCCCAAACGACGAACAATAATGAAAATGGCACTAAGTGTGTACCAAGAAGCTCTGAAGAAGGCAATTCTCTATAACGGATTGTCAAAGTCAAAAACAAGGCCGCAGTCAGCGCGAGAATATCTCCGAGAAACAGGAGCCGGTTCTTACGCCGATGAAATTCTTTCATGATTGCACTATAATACCTAAATTATGCCGCACGACAACGTAAAAAAAGTCTTATTCATCATTACCAAATCCAACTACGGCGGCGCCCAAAAATACACGTTTGAACTCGCCACGGACGCTCAAAACCGCGGTTATGAGGTGGCGGTGGCCAGGGGCGGCACCGGCACAGCCGGTGCCGCCCATGGCCACCTCGCCGACCGCCTCACCGAGACGGGCATCAGGGTGATTCCGGTCAGAAACTTCATGCGCGATATATCACCACTGAGAGACTGGCGCGCCGGGTGGGAAATTTTCAAAATTATAAAGCAGGAACGGCCGCATATCCTGCACGTCACCAGCTCCAAAGCCGGCGGCATCGGAGCCCTCTGCGGTCGACTGGCTGGTACGAAACGTATTATCTTTACTTCTCATGGATTACCGACTGATGAGACGTGGCGACCGCTCTGGCAAAGAGTACTTATATACATCGCCACCTGGCTGACACTTCGACTTTCTCATGTCAGCATTATGATTTCGAGCGAAACCTACGAAAGAGTGCGCCGCATGCCCGGAGTAAAGCGACGCGTCCGATTAATTTACAACGGCATTAGACCAATTAATTTTTTAGACCGACAAGAAGCTCGCACGCGCTTGGCACCGGATATTCCACCAGACTCTACCTGGATCGGCGGCATTGGAGAGCTTCATCCGAATAAAAATTGGTCGAGCTTGATCGAAGCCATGTCTCGCTTAGACGAACAGGTCCATCTCATCATTATTGGCGACGGTGAAGAAAGAGAAACACTGCAAGAATTGATCCATAGAGAACACCTGACAAAGCGAGTACACCTGGCCAACATCCCATCCGGAGCGGCGGCCTACTTAAGAGCTTTTGATGTATTCGTTCTACCGTCACATAAGGAAGGTCTCCCCTACGTATTGCTTGAAGCCGGACTGGCTGGGTTGCCGGTAATCGCGAGCGACATACCCGGCCACCACGATATCATTCACTCGGGCCAGAGCGGATTATTGGTAAATCCGCAACCGGAACACCTGTCCACGGCGATACAAACCTTGCTCAAGGATCAAACATTGAGTGAAAACTTGGGACATGCCCTACATGAACACATATCAAATACATTCTCTCTTTCAGAGATGCTGGAAAAAACCTTCTCCTTGTACTCGACTGACTAGCGCTACTCCTCCAGAATATTTATTTCCGACGCCTGACGACGGATTCTTCCGTATCGGCTCATGGCCATCACCATTCCAAGCGCGATAAACTCAGTCATTAAGTGCGTACCGCCATAGGACAGGAACGGTACGGTTACTCCGGTCACAGGCAACAGTCCAATATTGACTCCAATATGAACCATAAAGTGACTCACAAATAAAATCGCAACGCCCGTGGCAAATAATGATTCGAAATTGGTAGCGCCACGAAGTGCGTGTATAAGCAAACGAATTATAAGTACCCCAAAGAGAGTGAATAAAAATACGACACCGACAAATCCCCACTCCTCGGCGTATGCCGCGAAAATGAAGTCCGTCTCATACTCAGGAAGAAACTGCAATTTTGATTGGGTTCCATACCCAACCCCTTTACCAAACAGCTGTCCCGAGCCGACCGCCACGGTCGATTGATAAACGCTATAGCCCGCACCCTGTATGTCAGCCAAAGGATCAAGGAAGGTCATAACGCGTTCTTGTTGGTGCGGGAGAAGGACGAACTGCCACATCAGCGCAAAGGTGGCCATGCCCGCAACGATCACCAAAGCAAGGTGGTGAGGCTTGATGCCGGCAACCAGGATCATGCCAAGCCAAATAAAGAAAATGATGATGGCTGAGCCTAAGTCCGGCTGAACAAAGACCAGCAGAAAAATGACCAATGCGTACAAACCAGAGACCAGGATGTGCCTGAAATCACCAATGAGCTCGTGCCGCTTTGAAAAGTATTTCGCCAAGATGGCAATCAAAATCAGCTTAGCCGGCTCTGAGGGCTGAAGAGAAAAGAAGCCAAAGTCGAAACGGCTCTGGGCGCCAAGAGTGATCTCGCCGACAAACAGCACTGCCACCAAAACCACGATGGTTGATACGTAGACCAAAAAAAGCGTGTGCCCGGTACGCAACCAACGGTAATCTGGAATCAGTGCCAGAAACATCAGAACCAAAGCGGCCGCAATCCAAATCAACTGCCTCCCAAAGAAAAAGGCGTCATCCTGAAAAGAAAACATGGTGACCAAACCAATACCAGAAAGCAACAGCGCAGGAATCAATATGTACGGGTCCAGTGCCCGAAATAGTGAAAATAGCATTTTCATAAATCAGACTGACGTTATTGCAGAGGAGCGAAACTCGTGGCTGTCTTCGGAACGATGTCAATAATCGATGGACCATCTTCGCAGATACTTTCGGCAATCAAACGATACACTCCCGACAGATCAGTCACCGAAGGTGCTCGGTAATAATGGGCGGGATCGGTCGCCAGATCGCGAATCAATTCAACATCTCGTGATACCTCAGGATTATCTTCAGCAAAAAGCTCACCAAGACCAATGGTAAACACGGTCACTCCCTCTGCTTTCACTTTCTCAGCTTCCGCGCGCGCATAACCGGCGGCGTAGGCTCGATCAGCGGCACCGGTAGTCGGATTGACCGGCCTTGTGACATCGCCATCGGTCAAGAAGACGATCACGTCACGCGCTCCCGTGCGACCGCGCGCCTGAAGCTCGGCCAGTGCGACCTTGAAGGCTTCACCCATATTGGTGTACTGAACACCGTTTCGCCCCATCACCGTGCTTCTGATTGAATTAATTAGAGTTCCTTTTGACAGAGTGAGTGTCTGCTCGATTGGAGATGACGGCATTGTTGCGTATGAGAAATATCCCACCTGGTCGTCAGAACGCAATTGGTTGACAAAAGTTTCCGCGGCACGCTTTGCGCTTTCAAGCGGTTCCGGTGGAGAACCACCGTCAGCGGCCATTGATCCGGAACGATCCAGAACCATCATGATATCTGACGGGACTTCGCATGAACGAAGGGTGTTTGCAATCGGTTCCGGCCAGGTAAACACCACTCGTTCCTCGGAACGAGGTGCAAATCTCTCGATGAATGTAGCCGAGGATGTGAGAGCGTTACCCCTGGCATCAAAGATGGTCGCCACTACGTCGACATCGCGCGCTTCGGTAAGGCCGTCATTTCTGATCGTAGCCTCTAACCGCGGTCTTTCATCAGCCCCAAACAATTGTCGATCGACGACAGAAAATTGGTCACGTCCCGATTCGGCCGGTAGCCATAAGGATGGCGGATCGACCGTGATAAACGTCTGCGTTGGTACCCGGTCTCCCGTACCAATCCGAGCTTCGAGAATAGGATACACGCTGTTAGGAGGCAGCACGGTAGTGCCAACTCGTTCAGCTATTAATCCTCTTGAATCGTACAACGAGAAAGTGTACCTGACCTCAGGAGAAGCCGCCGTGAGATTTCTGTTCTCAACGTATGCCACGGCATTATACTGACCTTCAGAAACTCTGAAACTGCGGGCCCACAAGACCGCCAGTGGTTCTACATCTGTGCTACAAATACGCACACACGATCCGCCGCAATCTATTCCCCGCTCACCGCCATTTTGTCTTCCATCAAAACACGAAGCGGCATTGTGAAAAAAAGAAAAATAGATCGTGCCTACTATTAAAAGCACTATCACTCCTAAACCGGAGCCATACTGTACGCGGCGCCAAAAAGCCCATTGTCTCTCCATTTCCATCTTAGGATTATAGCAAAACTTTTTTTAAATCGGTGAATGTCAATCAGAAATTGAAACAGTCTGTCGTATTAAAAACGACAGCTCTAGGTCGTCTAACACGTTCTATATGTCGTACATATTATCTGCGATCCGCCAATATATAGTGCCGCTACTGGATATGCCGCCGGTACGTATCTTCCCACAATGATCGGGAGTTCCAGGGGAGTCAACCTGGTTCTTGATCAATTCGTACATCTTTAGCAAATAAGGTACCGAACTGGCTTCTGGTACCGTAATACGGATATTAACTCCTGAATAATAAGACATCGGATTTGATCCACATACATAACCTACTTCAGGATCAATATCATGTGAGGGATTGGCAGCACGAAGATCATACATATAAATGCCTCCACCGGGAGGGCGTGGTGCCGTTGAAAGATATTTGTTAAATCCCGCAAACTGAGGCCCTATAGGCCCTGGCCCAGTCCCAGCCACAAGTCTTTCAAGGGTAGAATGGTTACTGGTTATATTAGAAGTGGTTGTGATCGGCCAAGTAGAAAAAGGTTC
>CAZSDR010000039.1:0-6542 GCA_964605695.1 uncultured Candidatus Saccharibacteria bacterium
ATTTCTTTTTTTATCCGGGGTGGTTAGCGCGGCTCCCCACGCGAGCCGCTCACGTTCATCTCTTTCACTCTGAAGATGATTTTGTTGTTCCGTATAGCCATGCACTTAGATACAAAGAATCAGTACCAGCGGCCACGCTTCACGCGTTCACTGATCGTGGACACTTTCTCCAAAGCGAATTTCCTGAATTGGTGGAGTTGATTACATCTATTTCGGACACATAAAAATGGTTAGGTGAAAAGAAAGTCGCGCGGAATCCCTTTGGGATTCCACGCGACTTTCTTGGTTTAGAGTGGCGCCTTATTCCATCATTGCTTCCAGTTCAGCATCCATAGCATCCATTTCAGCTTCAAATTCAGCCATATCAGTATCATCCATGTCGGATTCGATCACATTAATTTCGTTTGATTCATCAGCTTCTGGAACTGTCTCAATCGATTCAATTTCTTCATTTGCCATCTCTTCTGTGGTGGTAAGTTCTTCATCTTCCGTCCAGAACATGTCTTCTATCATGGTAACCGGGGCCATGCTGGTATACCACATATACAACACGCCTAAAATCAGAATTAATACGAGGGTTATGATTCCAAGTACCCAGCCGATTTTCTTTGAAGTTACCACTGACGGTTGCACGGTGCCGAAAGATTCTTCCGGCATTTTCAACTCCTCGTCGCTTATGATTGGTTTGTTGTGTGGCTCCATATGTTCCAAGTGAATATCTTATTAAACTAATTTCCAGACGATCGTTTCATAGCCTCAATAGCTGAACGCAATGCTTGGTGAGCAGTTTGAATTTCGGTACGGACCAATTGCATCGATGATCGGAATTCGACAAGAGCTTGTCTGGGGTTGCCGGCCATGATGGCTGCTCTGGCTTCTGCAGTAATTCTGCTAAAGATGGCATTTGCGTTATCCAAAGCATTTTTAGCAGTATTGAGTTCTGCTTGGGCGGCCGTGGTATCGATACCTTCATCAGTGAGAATCCTGATTCGAGCCTCTATTCGATCAGCAATATGAGATAAACGGCCCAAAATTGCGTCCACTCGGGCACTCATGTTGTTGATCATGGCAAGTATTCTCTCCAGTGCTTCAGTGGGAAGAGTGGTGTTAGCACCCTGACCCTCACTTCGTGCAGGTGCTGTTTGGGCTCGTACCGGTAGCTCGCTTATAGGTCGGCTGGTGGTGGCTACACCGGTTCTCGTTGGTACCGGTCGTGCAGTACCCGTGTCTGTTCCTGTATTCGGTTCTGGTTCTTGTGCGCCGGCGACGAGTCCGATACAACCGATGCCAAGTAGAACCGCTAAACTGATAAATGATGCTGATAGTTTAATACCTCTCATAGTAATCGCTATTGAATAAATACATGTACCTACCTCAAAGGTCGCGAATTAATCGCAGGTTTTACCTTCACTCACACAACCCCTTTAGCAGTTAGTATAGCTCAATTGTGTGAGAGGTTAATTTTTCTATACACAATAAAATTCAATAAACAAAAAAGAGGGCGTATTTACGCCCTCTTTTTTGTTATGGGTTTTCCCCAGATTATTTCTTGTTTGCTTCGTACATTTCACGACTCTTTTCAAAGGCGGCTTGTGCCTCCTTCGCTCCATTCCAGGCTCCAACTTGGACTTCCTTATTTTGTACTTTTTTGTACGTCTCAAAGAAGTGTGTCATTTCTTTGATGAAGTGTTTATTAAGATCTTGTAGGTCTTTCACGTCATTGAAACGAGGGTCATCAACCGGAACCGCCACCACTTTATCGTCGCGCTCTCCACCATCAATCATTTCCATAATTGCCACTGGACGCGCTTTGACGAGAATTCCAGGAGCGAGCGGATGAGTAGTCACCAGTACCACATCGAGCGCGTCGCCGTCATCGAATAGTGTCTGTGGCACAAAGCCATAATCAAATGGATAATCTTGTGCTGAGTGCATAACCCGATCAAGAGCAATCATTCCGGTCTCTTTGTCGATTTCGTACTTGTTCTTTGAGAACTTTGGAATCTCGATAATGACGTTCATTTCTTCTTTTGTTCCAGGTGCGATGTCGTGAAGTAGATTCATAGATAATAAACAATTAATATAGTAACACTGCGTGGATTCTGAAGTTTACTTGTTTTCAGTTTCTTCTTCAACAACTAAGGCTTCGGCTTCTTCAGGAGTGTCTATTTCATCTTCTTCCTCAGAATCAGTAGTTACATCGCGATCTTTGGTCGGTTCGTCTTCTGATGGCAGTTCTGGTTTGACGGTGGTGGCAGTTTCGTTTTCAAGAACATCATCATCAGTGCCTACCTCACTCGCAAGAGGAGCTTCGAGATTAACATCGCCGTCGGCGTCCGCTTCGGCCAATTGTTCACCTTTAGCTGACACAATATCTATTTTCCAGCCAGTCAACTTAGCCGCCAATCGTACATTCTGTCCACCTCGTCCAATGGCAAGCGATTGCTGATCCGAAGCCACTTCAACTACGGCATGACCACGGTTATCTTCGCTGTCTCCAGATGGGTTTGGTTCCCGCTCAATCGTAACTGACAATACTTGGGCAGGAGAGAGAGCGTCTTCTATAAAGGTAACAGGGTCTTCCGACCATTCGATGATGTCAATTTTTTCACCACCGAGCTCACTCATGACAGTTGAAACACGCACGCCGCGCTGTCCAACCAATGAGCCAACCGGATCGATATGTGGGTCGTTTGAGAAGACAGCAATCTTGGAACGGGCGCCCGCTTCGCGAGCAATTGCCTTAACCTCAACTACTCCCGACTGCACCTCAGGGGCCTCGACTGCCGCTAGAGCGACCAAAAAGTCCGGATGTGAACGAGATAGCTTGAGAAATACACCGCGGGCAGTTTCATCAACTTCAAGCAAAAGGGCGCGGATACGCTCGCCCGGTTTGAAGCGTTCACCAGGGATTTGTTCGTCATAGGGCATAACACCTGTTACGCGGCCTAGGTCTACGTACAAATTGCCGCGTTCAAAGCGCTGTACATGGCCGGTCACTATTTCGCCTTCTTTTTGTTCAAATTCAGTGAGGGCTAGTTCTTTTTCAGCTTCGCGTACCTTCTGGATAATTACCTGTTTTGCGGTTTGGGCGGCAATACGGCCAAAATCATCCTTACTCTCAAGAGGGAAGACGAGCTCTTCACCCGTCACAACGTCTTTCTTGATGAGTCGGGCAGTTTCAATCATAATGTGCTTGTCAGGGTCAAAACGAACCTTTCCTTCTTCATCCACGCCCAAATCTTCGTCTTTTGAGTCTATAACTGGCATATCTGCCTCGTCTTTGGACTCCGGTTTAAGCATTGATTCGTCCACCACCATCTTGATCTGGCTAAATGTGGTGGTGCCGCTATCCATATCAAAATTGGCACGTATAATCTGGCCGCGCTTTCCGAATTCTTTTTTGTAGGCAGTGGCTAGAGCTTGTCCGATAGCGTCAATCATGCGGGCGCGCGGAATACCACGCTCCTTCTCCATTTCTTCGAGTACTGAATGCATTACTTTTAAATCAAACATGGTTTTTTGGTTACAGGTGCGCTTCTGCGCGGGTTCATAAAACACTCTATGCAATATGCGCGGGCCGAAGGCCCGCGCATATCAGTCATTAGACCTAATCTAGCATAGTGCGGGGTACTCGTCAAAAAGAGTTGATGACCGGCTGTCTCTGAAGTTATTTTTCTCGTGAAGAGTGTCTGCAGTTGAGGGTAACTGTTGTTTTAAACAGAATGAGGTGCGGTATACTTACATGGTAACGTTCACACCTTTGGAGGGTTCTTTATGCGAATTCAAGATGAACAATTGAAGCGTTTCGTGTCTGACGCCAGCCTTGTCTCCAAAAAAGACTTGGCTGAAGCTGAAAAAGTTGCGCGCGATGAGGAACGCACGTTGGCTGAGGCGCTGATAGCCGGCGGTTTCATGACCGAGGACGATCTTCGTCGAGTCGAGTCATATGTGCTTGGTATACCGTTTGTCTCCTTCAAAAATACGAAAATAGATTTCGAGGTCCTCTCTTTAATACCTGAACCGGTAGCTCGAAACCATAATATTATTGCTTTTAAGAAGAATGACACCTCTCTTGAAGTAGCGATGCTCGATACAGCTGATCTTCCTGCTATCGATTTTATTAAAAAGAAAGTCGGTCTTAAGATCTTGCCTCGTTTGACCGATAGTGAATCTATCAAGTCGGCTCTTCAGCAGTATCAAAAAACTCTCAAAGACGAGTTTGGCGACCTGATCATGAAGGAGACGTCTGCACTCAAAGTCATTGCTGAAGCAAATGGAGAAGAAGCTTCAGAAGCTGATTTGAAGAAAATGGCAGAAGATTTGCCCGTGGTACGCATTGTCGATACGCTTTTGCGTCATGCCATTATTCAAGGCGCTTCAGATATACATATTGAGCCGCTTGAGGAGTCGGTGGTCGTGCGGTATCGCATTGACGGTTTACTCCATGACGCTATGTCGTTGCCAAAAAATGCGGCACCGACTTTAGTAGCTCGTCTCAAAGTGCTATCCAACTTAAAGCTTGACGAGAAGCGGCTACCGCAAGATGGTCGTTTTAAAATGGAGATGGATGGTCAGAAAGTATCATTTCGTGTTTCTATTTTGCCTATTTTCTTCGGTGAGAAAGTGGTAATGCGTCTCTTGCGAGAAAATCGTTCCGGATTTACGTTGGAGGGGATTGGTTTCCACGGTTCTTCTTTGGAGCGCATACAGAAAGCCATCAAACAAACGACAGGTATCATTTTAGTGACAGGACCGACTGGTTCCGGAAAAACAACCACGCTCTACACCATTCTTGATCTTTTAAACACACCGGAAGTGAATATCTCCACTATCGAAGACCCGATTGAATATCAGATGCCACGTATTAATCAGACGCAGGTAAAGTCCGACATCGGATTCACTTTTTCAACCGGCCTGCGTTCTTTGATGCGTCAGGATCCAGACATCATTATGGTCGGTGAGATCCGTGACGAGGAAACAGCCAGTCTCGCGATCAATGCTGCTTTAACCGGACACTTGGTTTTAGCGACGGTACACACCAACTCAGCCTCGGCCACGATTGCTCGCTTGATTGATATGGGAATGGAGTCATTTCTCTTGGTTTCTACGATTCGAGTAACCATTGGTCAGCGACTGGTGCGAAAATTGCGAGAGGAGATGCGAGAAACCTATACGCTTACTACTCATGAGCGAGAAGAGCTTTCTAAACAAGTTGACCTTGATCACGTGCTCTCTGTTCTTAAAGAGGAAGGAGTGGTTGAAAAGAATGCTTCATGGAATAGTGTGTCTTTTTTTAGGCCGATGGCTGACCTGCCGGCCGGTGAAGATCCGTATAAAGGTCGCATGGGTATACACGAAGTGTTACCCATGTCTTCCACTATTAAGGATTTGGTGATGTCTGGCGCCACGGCAGACGACATAGAAAAACAGGCTCGCAAAGAGGGTATGTTGACTATGCTTGAAGATGGAATTTACAAGGCGGCGGCTGGTCTGACTTCAATCGAAGAAGTGTTGCGTGTCATCAATGAATAACACAAGATTCACCGTATGAAGACTTTTATTTACACAGGAGAAGATTCTGCCGGCAATCCGGTTGCTAAAACAGTTACTGCTGAAGATAAATACGCAGTGTATGAAATGGCTCGCGCTGAAGGTCATCGCGTGCATACGGTTTCAGAACGGAGTGGTTTCAGCCTCAAGAAGCTTTTTAATGTAGAAAGGATCGAGTATTTGATCAGTCGTGTGAGTGATGACGAATTAGTCATGGTCACCAGAAATCTTGGTTCGATGTTGGTGGCTGGCTTACCGTTGACTCGCGCCTTGTCGGTGATTGAGCGTCAGTCAAAGAATCCTCGTCTGAAGGGTGTGGTCAATGATGTGCGAGAGCGTATCAATAAAGGCTCCCAATTTTATGAAGCATTAGCTGAATATCCTAAAGTCTTTAACGAGCTTTATGTGTCGATGGTCCGTGCTGGCGAGGAAGGTGGGGGACTGTCTGAAGCGTTGTCGACTTTGAGTGTTCAATTGGAACGATCTTCGAGTCTAAAAAAGAGAATTAAGGGAGCGATGATATATCCGGCGATTGTAATTACCGTGTTGGTGATTATCGGTATATTGATGATGATCTTTGTAATGCCTACCATTGCTGGCACGTTTAAGAGTCTCGATGTTGATCTACCGATGACGACGCAGATACTGATTTTTACCAGCGATTTTATGGCGGCTCACAGTCTGTTGGTCTTACTTGGCATGGTCGGTTTTATAATCGGTTTTCTGTACGCCCTTCGTACGACCGTGGGAAGGCGCGTAACTTCTTTTATTGTTCCTCGTTTACCGGTGATTGGCGTCATGGCCAAGGAAGTAAACTCAGCTCGCACTGCCCGTACTCTGTCTTCGTTATTGTCGGCAGGAGTAGATGTTATTCGCGCTCTCAAAATCACTGAGGATGTGGTGCAAAACGTATACTACAAAGAGATTGTGGCCGAGGCGGCTAAGCAGGTTGAGAAAGGTAGTCAGTTATCACAAGTGTTTGTTGAACG
>CAZSDR010000040.1:0-6538 GCA_964605695.1 uncultured Candidatus Saccharibacteria bacterium
AGATCGTTTCAAGTACTTCAATCAGTCGGTGTACTTCTTCGATGCGTGGCATGCTTTTAAGGATGGTGGTTCCTTCATTGAGTAGGGAAGCACACAAAAGACCGACCGCGCCATTTTTTGAGGTGTTGGTCTCAATCGTACCTTTGAGAATTTTGCCGCCTTCGATAGCGATATTGACTGAGCCGGGTTGAGCTGAAACGATGTTTCGTTTGAGAGCTTTACCTATCTTACTTAAAAGTTCGGTCGAGACATTTTGTTTGCTTGCTTCAATACGCGCAATCGCGCTTTGAGTAGTCTTTATTTTTAGTGCCAATTCCTTTTGGGTCATTCCTACATCTTCACGTAATTGTGCGATACGTGCTCCAATATCATTTTGCATACAAGAGAGTATAGCATATCTGCTATGTATGGTAGTGGTGATGTGAGTAACTCTGTTGGCGTTTTCGGCTTTCATTTTCTTATAAAGAAAGCTACTATTGATACCCATGTTCAATCGGTTTACACCAAAAATCGGTATTGACCTCGGTACGACGACCGTACTCGTGTATATTCCTGGACAGGGCATCGTGCTCAATGAGCCATCGGTAGTGGCTGTCGGTAATGGTAGTGACGTGTTGGCGGTGGGCAGTGAGGCTAAAAAAATGATTGGCCGTACTCCTGACAATATCCGTGCCTATCGGCCGATGAAAGATGGTGTCATTGCTGACTATCGCGTGACTGAAGCCATGCTTCGCTACTTTTTACGAAAAGCCCTCGGTCGCTTTCAGCTTTTCCGTCCTGACGTGATGATTTCGGTACCGGCGGGTGTGACTTCAACTGAAAAACGCGCGGTAATAGAAGCGGCTGGCAATGCGGGAG
The DNA here is from genome assembly GCA_964605695.1 of uncultured Candidatus Saccharibacteria bacterium. Taxonomy (GTDB): domain Bacteria; phylum Patescibacteriota; class Minisyncoccia; order Phycocordibacterales; family UBA918; genus OLB19. The sequence continues at coordinate 859 of CAZSDR010000040.1, forward strand.
CAAGAAACGCGTATGTAGTTAAAGAACCAATTTTGGCAGCGATTGGTGCAGGAGTACCTATATACGAACCACAAGGACATATGATTGTTGATATTGGTGGCGGTACTATCGACGTGGCGGTGATTGCTCTTGGTGGTATCGTAGCTGCCAACTCGGTGAAGTGTGCTGGCAATCGCATCGATGCCGCTATCATCGACTACGTGAAGAAAAATAAGAATCTCTCAATCGGCGATAAGACCGCCGAGGAAGTGAAAATAAAGATCGGCTCGGCTTTGCCGCTTGAAGACGAACTTTCTATGACCGTAAAAGGGCGTGATGTCGTGACTGGCTTGCCGCGCACCACCGAACTTAAGACCAACGAGATCGTTCGCGCTATCAGTCGCGAGATGCGCGATATGGTGCGTGCCATCAAAGATGTGTTTCAAAATACGCCGCCGGAGCTCGCTTCCGACATCATCGATCACGGCATCATCATGACTGGTGGCACCAGCCAACTGCGTAATTTTCCAGAACTGATTCGCCGCCGCACCGGCGTTAAGGCGATTGTGGCCGACCAGGCACTCTTTTGTGTGGTGAAAGGGACGGGGATTGCGCTGGAACATCTAGATACCTATAAACGCTCCATCATCACCAAACGTTAGAGCGCGCTATTTTGCGCAATTACCTCGTTGCGCTTCGGCAATGTGACACTCACCTTACAATAAAGTAAGGCTCGCGCCCCATTCCTCGCGCGCCTCTTACTCGCATCAAAATAGCACGTTCTAGAGCACGGCTCGTCTTATTTCACTCACGCTTCGTGCTTTTGCAGAGAAAATCAGTGTTTGGTAAGCGTCTTTTGTCTCCCCAGATTAGGGCGTGATATAATATGACCCATATGGTTGAGCGAGCGCCGTTGCAGTTTACGTCTCCCGAGGAGGAAATCGCTTTTTTGCGCGCGCAAATAGCTCGTAAGGAGCAGGAACTGTTGGCACAAACGCCGCGGCCGGAAAACGTCGCCGAAGAAGCCGCTAAAAATACCCTCAATGAATATGTCAGCTTCACTCCGAAAACGGTTCTTTCGGAGAAGCATCAATTAAAGCCGAAGGAATTTGAAGCAAAAATCACCCGAGTCGAGATCTCCAGTGATCCAATCCAAGAAATTATTGCCATTGCAAAAGAACGTGGTATTCACAACGCGCTTTCAGTACTTGAAAAAACCAAGAGCGCTTATGACGTCGATGAAGTGCATCGGCATCTGATTGAGATGATCAAGGAGGGGAAGGAGGTCGGTGGTCTCAAAGAGGATGTCCCACCTTGGCAGGTGCTTCATATGACGTTGTTTGAAGTCTCTTTGCCGGAGACGACGAAGGAGGGTCAGACGCGCCAGTTGTCGGAGCTGTTCAGTATGATGGAACAGTTTTACTCCGGCATGCAACACGTTGGCACTCATAAACGTGGTGAACACTATGCGCTCGAGATTGCGGTTGCCGAGGGCAGTGATGACATAGTTTTTTATGTGGCGGTGCCAAATAGACACGTTGATTTGTTTGAGAAGCACATTCTCTCACTGTATCCCGACGCGGTACTCCATGAATGCAAGCATGACTACAATATATTTGTAGAAGGAGGGACTTCACTGGTTGTCCATGCCAATCTGGCCAAGCATCCTATTTACCCCATTATTAAGCAGGATTCTTTTCAGTCTGACCCTCTGCATGTTCTTCTCAATGCCTTCTCAAAGATCGAACGCGAGGGCGGCGGTGCGGCGTTACAGGTGGTGATAAAAAGTGCGCCGCAAAAATATGTCGGTCAGTATGAAGAAATAATCAAGCGCGTGCGCGATGGAATGAAGCCAAAGGAAGCGATTGCGCGCAGTTCTATCGGCGGAGAATTTTTCGCGAGCCTGAAAGAAGCGGCTTTTTCAATCACCAAAAATAAGAAAGATGAAGAGAAAATTGAAAAAGAGAAGACGGTTGATCAGGAAGCCGTAGAATTATTTTCTGAGAAGATCGGTTCACCGATGGTTGAGGTTAATATACGAATTGCGGTTTCCAGTCTTTCCCAAGAACGATCGAATCAGATCCTGCACGAGATCGAGTCGACATTTAATCAATTTGAGCGAGCGCAGAGTAATCGTTTTTCTTTTACTTCCGCCAAAGCGGCGGGTGCGGCCGCTTTACGTGCGTTTTCGTTCCGGGAATTCTCAACCAAGGAAGCCTTGACGCTCTCTTTGCGCGAGCTGGCTACCGTTATTCATTTCCCGGGTTCCGGCATCGAAAGTTCGCCGCAATTCCGGCAATCGCGCGCCAAAACCGCCGCCGCCCCGACCGATCTGCCACGCGAGGGAACTTTGTTGGGTGTAAACGACCATCGCGGTGTACAGAAGGATATTTACATCACTGAAGAAGATCGTCTTCGCCATTTCTATATCATCGGTCAGACTGGTACCGGTAAGACCAATCTGATGAAAAATATGATCGCGCAGGACATTGAGTCCGGTGCGGGCGTGTGTTTCATCGACCCTCATGGTACGGATATCGCAGACGTATTGTCGGCTATTCCGAAAGAACGAGAGCAGGATGTGATTTATTTTGATCCATCTAATCTCGATCGCGTCATCGGCCTTAATATGCTCGAATACGATGAGACCAAGCCCGAGCAAAAGACATTTGTGGTTAACGAACTTTTCTCCATTTTCCAAAAACTCTACGGCGGCAATCCGGAGAGTATGGGGCCGATGTTTGAGCAGTATTTCCGTAACGCCACCTTGCTTGTGATGGAGGATCCGGAGAGTGGCAATACCTTGATGGACATCAGTCGCGTGATGTCTGACAGTCGGTATAGAAGAATGAAGCTGGAACGAGCGAATAATCCAGTCGTGACGCAGTTCTGGCGTGAGATCGCTACCAAGGCTGGCGGGGAAGCGGCGCTTGAAAACATCGTGCCGTACATCGTTTCTAAGTTTGATGTCTTTACCGCCAACGACTACATGCGCCCGATCATCGGTCAGCAAAAGTCCGCGTTCAACTTCAGACAGATCATGGACGAGCGCAAAATCTTGTTGGTCAATCTTTCGAAAGGTCGCCTCGGAGAGATCAATGCCAACCTGATCGGTATGATCATGGTCGGCAAGATCTTGATGGCCGCGCTATCAAGAGTCGATGATCCGACCCAGGCTTTTCCCAATTTCTATTTACACATGGATGAATTCCAAAATGTTTCCACCAACTCAATTTCAGCTATTCTCTCTGAAGCACGCAAATACAAACTTGGGCTTACGATCGCTCACCAATTTATTGCTCAGCTTGATCAAAAGATAAAAGACGCAGTATTTGGCAACGTTGGTTCCTTGGCCGCTTTCCGAGTTGGTCCGGAAGATGCGCAGTTTTTGGAGCATCAGTTTAAGCCGACCTTTAGTGCCAGTGACTTGATGAATGTGCCGAATCGCACCGCTTATATGCGCGTTCTTCAAAATGGTGTGCCGGCCCGTCCTTTTAGTATGCATACGCTTCCGCCACGCGAGACAGATCATGCCCGAGTGGGAGAATTGATCGCTGTAAGCGCCGAACGCTATGGCCGCCCGCGGGCGGAGATAGAACGTGAGATCGAAGATCGTTACAAAAAAGAAGAGGTCCTGTAACCTTTTTACTTCTGATATAACTATTGAATTTTAGCCATAATCCATATATACTCGTGCCACTGCAGAAAGTATTCGTTTTCTGCGGGAGTAGCTCAACTGGTTAGAGCACCCGCCTGTCACGCGGGAGGTTGCGGGTTCAAGTCCCGTCTCTCGCGCAATACAAAAACAGCCCAGCTTTGTGCTGGGTTGCTTTTGTATCAGCAAAAGGGACTTGAAGAGGTTGCCAGCTATTTTGAAAAAATAGCGACAACCTGTACTGAACATGTAATGTTCAAGTCCCGTCTCTCGCGCAAAAATAGGACCCCGAAAGGGGTTTTGTTTTTGCGCGAGAGAAGTAGGCAAACTGCTTTGCCTACGTCGGAACTTGAAAGCCGGAACTATGCCGGAGGCAAGTGAGGCGGGGTCGAGAAATTTTTTCTTCAGAAAAAATATTCGTGACCAAGTCCCGTCTCTCGCGCAAAAATTGCGCGAGTTGAGCGTGTCGTCTGTTACAATTTAAGCATCTATGCTATCGAAACAACATTGGTATGTGATTGCGTTTTCAGCGTTTTATTTATTGCTTGGTGGGATTTATTTTGCTCGTGATTTCAATCTTGAATTCGTTATTTATGTGGCGGTCATTGTTGCTATCTTTGGTGGTGTATTTGTCACGCTTCGCTACACACAGTTTCCGGTCTGGATGCTGTGGTTGTTATCATTGTGGGGCCTGATGCATGTGGCAGGTGGTTTGGTGCAGACTGTAGACGGCGTATTATTCGCGTACCGAATATACCCGTTTCTTGATCTGGGTGGCGATTTTTATATTCTCAAATACGATCAAGTCGTACACGGCTATCTCTATGCGCTGGTAGCTCTTATGAGCTACCACGTTCTTCGCGTACCGCTTCGGGTCGTCGGCCATACCTTCTTGGTGGCGCTGGCAGCTGCTCTTATTTCACTTGGAGTAAGTGGTCTCAATGAAATCATGGAGTTTTTGATCGCGGTGAATTTGGAGCGGCATGGTGTGGGCGGCTACGAGAACGCCATGCTGGATCTGATTTTCAACTGGGGCGGAGCAGTGTTGGCAGTGTGTGTCTATGCGATTTTCGAGCGCGGCACTGTTACTACGAGGTTTTAATTTAAATTTCAGAGATAATCGAACTGCGGACCTTTGTGTTACGAGCAAGTGCGTGAGTGTCGTATTGATATGTCACCCAACCTTTGAGCCATCTCGGAGGATCGAACTCCGGACCTTTGCGTTACGAATGCAATGCTCTACCAACTGAGCTAAGATGGCGTCGGGCCAATCTTAGCGCAGCTGTGGGTAGTTTTCAATGAATTTTACTTGGCCCTACTGTATTATTTTAGATATATGACAAACAACAAATGGTATTTCACTACCAGCGCGATCGTTTTTACTGTGGTTGCGATTGCACACTTAGGGCGCATCGTGTACATGCTCGAAGCTAATATAGGCGGGGTTGATATTCCTCTTTGGGTAAGCGGCGTAGCGGTAATGATTGCCGGCTATCTGGCACTGCGAGGCTTCATGGCGGCCCGCTCCCTTTGATTTTGGATTTTTACTCGTATCTGCTATTCTTTTGACGCGGTTTAAATAAACCGTGTTGCCATCTTAGCTCAGTTGGTAGAGCGCCGCCATGGTAAGGCGGAGGTCCCCAGTTCAATCCTGGGAGATGGCTCAAATGAAAAGGTCCCTTGAGGGGCTTTTTTATTTGAGCCATCCTAAATTTAGGATTGAACGTCGTTCAATCCTTACAGGATCAGTACACCTTGTCGACATTTTTTATCGCAAGCTCAAGAAATGTCTGGCAAGGTCTTGCGAAAGTCCCTCTGGACTTTCTCACCTGGGAGATGGCTCAACAAAGCGGTTTTTAGGTATGGTCTGGACTAATTTCGTTTTTACTGTATAGTGATTGTCACAAACGCTATGTCCGCTAAAAAAGCGACCCAAAAAGCAAGAAAAACAAGCAAGAAAACGGTCAAAAAAACCGTCTCATCAAAAAAGAGAGCAACTAAAAAATCCTCTCCAAAAACCGGCAAAGCGAAGCTAAAACAAAAGAC
>CAZSDR010000041.1:0-6265 GCA_964605695.1 uncultured Candidatus Saccharibacteria bacterium
ACACCACTTCTTGGCGAGTACCGACTGTGAAGCCGTCTACGTACACCGGTTCGTTTGGCGCTTTGTTTTTATGTACGATCAATTCGGTGCCGTTCTTGATGTCGACAACCGTCCCATTATCCGGCACGACGATATTTTCTTTCGGAAAACCGTTCTCAACCGCGGCATACATATGACTCTTGAGATGGAAGTGATGGCCGTGTACTGGTAAGAGAAACTTCGGCTTTACTTGTTTGTGAACCCAGATCAGTTCACCCACATTTCCGTGGCCAGAAGAGTGTACGTTGGCGGAACGGTAGTTAACAACGCGCACGTTGCGGCGATACAAATTGTCTTTGAGTATCTGTACAGCGATTTCATTTCCCGGAATCACTGAAGAAGATAGTACGACCGTGTCGCGCTCATTGAGAACAATCTGTTTGTGCTTATCGGTTGCCATGCGCATCAGGGCCGCAAACTCTTCTCCTTGAGCACCGGTTGAAAGGATCACAATCCGGTCAGACGGATAGTCGCCCATATCGCCGGCGCTGATGAATGTATTTGGTTTGACGGTAAGCAGTTTGGCGGCAATGGCGATATCAATGTTGTTCTTGATACTGCGTCCTTCCAAAACCACTTTTTTACCCAAATCTTCACAGACCTTGATAATACTGATAAGGCGCTCGAATTGAGATGCGAAGGTGCCCACGATAAGTCTTCCAGACGCATCGCGTACTATCTGTTCGAGACTGTGAAATACTATGCCTTCCGGCACTGACCAACCTTCGCGATCAGCGTTCGTTGAGTCACAGACCAGCATTAGGTTGTTGCTTTGTCCGACCTTTTCCCAGTACTTTACTTCTTCAGGGTCGGGCTGACCGTCAACATGGTGCACTTTTATATCTCCAGTAATGACGATATCGCCATGTTTTGTTTCTACAGCCACACCCATTGCGTCGGGAATTGAGTGGGTGACCGGGAAAGTCTTGATCTTTGTTTTACCGACAGTAAAAGAGTCACCCTCTTTAATGACATTGATCGTAACAGGATCTAGGTGTGGAAACTCTTCCTGCCGCTTCTTGATCATCAATGAGGTGAGGTACTGCGTATATATCGGCGGGTTGCCGATGCGTTCCATCACAAAGGGGATACCGCCGATATGGTCGAGGTGACCGTGAGTCACCACCAGCGCTCGCAATTTATGCTTTCGCTCCTCGATGTATTGTGTGTTCGGAAGAATGTAGTTGACGCCAGGAGCATTGCTTTCTGGAGTAACAAACTGAAAGCCGATATCGAAGATAATCAGGTCATCTTTAGTTTCAACAACGGTCATGTTGCGACCGATCTGCTCCACACCGGAAAGAGCGATCACACGAACGGTATCGTCGTCTGGGATGTCTGGAATGACCAACGTCTTGTCCTCAATCGTGTTCATTCGATGTTTGAGGGCGGGGTTTTGATTACTCCGTCGCCCGCGACCACCATTGCGATTACGGTTGGATCTTCCGCCGCCATTCTTTCTGTCTCGTCGACCGCCGGGTTCGGCAGAAGAGCGATTACTTGAGCTAGTTGTTGGAGCGCCGGTACGCGGCGCACCGTAGGTGCGCCGCCCTCGGCCTCCAAATGGTCTTCGCGGTCCGCGTGATCCATTTGTCGTTGTTCCGGTAGTCTGTGGTTTTCTTTCGTTGTTCATATATTCTGAATTAATTAATTGTGTATTGATGTAGCTTTGTTCCTAAATCTGTACTGATTCAAGCGTATTAAAAATTTATTCGACATTTTTTGTGTTGCTGAAAACGGGCCAAATACGATTTGATTTTGTGTACCAAGAATCAATGTTTGCGAAGCGTTCACTCGGTTTACTGATCTTTATAAACGGACTGACATGCACTTCCTTGTCTATGACGTAAGCAAACGTTGGGGTATAGAGGAAGATGGCCGGCAGTTCGCTGGCGACAATACGCTCGAACGAACGAATTGTATCTTCACGTTCAGTTTCGTCGGTGATTGTGTACATCTTTTCCAGAAGAGAATCGGTATCGATGTTGGTGTACTGAGCTATGTTCAATCCCGGATCATTCTTTTGCGAAGAGTGCCAGAACGGATACAAATCAAGACTGCGACCGATATCCATACCGTAGACAAGTGCCTCGAAATCGCGTGGGCGAATAATACCTTGGACCAAATCAGTCTGTTCAAACGGAGCTATGTTTACGGTTACTCCGAGCTCTTGCCAGGCTTCAGCAACAAAGGCGGCAGTTTCTGCAAACACATCGGTATTGGCAGTGGTAAGGGTAATTGAGAGGAGGGTCGATCCTTCACTGGTTTCTTTTCTCCAAGTGCCATCTTCACCCTGTTGCCAACCAGCTTCGCGAAGGAGCGTCCGAGCAGTATCGAGACGGTTTACTTCTTCTGTTGGTGTAGTTGCGGTACCGGCGGCGTTTGGATTAAGAAATCCCGGCGGGACTGGCGAAGTGACCGGAACGCCATATCCATTCAGTACACGATCAACTAATTGCTGGCGATCGATGACCGCTGAAAGTGCGGCACGCACTCCTTGGTCACGCAGAGCCGCTGATCGGTTTTGGTTGAAGAAAATTCCAAACGTACGCGGTAGGGGCTGTTCGATCACTGTAAATGCATCTTGGTCTACGCTTGGTATTGATTTTACCGAGAGACTGGGGGTCCCGCTAATACGTCGGTCTTTGAGTGCATTGAGCAGTTGTTCTTCGTTCTGGTAGAAATTAAACACCAGCGTACTGATATTGGGACGCGCTTGTGTAGAGCCGGTGAAAGCAGTCAGTTCAAAGGCGTTAATGAGACCGGAAGTGGTACGGAGCACATTGCTGACGCGATACGGGCCGCTACCGATCGGTTCGGTATTATTTTGACTGAAAGGAATTTGCTCGATCGGCAGTTCATTCCAGAGGGTACGAGGAAGAATGCCGACAGTCAGGTTTTCAATAAATGGCGTGTAGGCCTCTTCCAAGGTGATGGTGAGTCGATGATCATCGATAACCTCAACAGTTACCTTGTCCCAATTGCTATGAAGAGGGCTTTTGAGTTCAGGATTTTGGATCAACGAAATCGTAAAGGCAAAATCGCGCGCCGTTAGTTCGCTCCCGTTATGGAACGTGACGCCTCTTTTTAGAGTGACGTCGTATGAGCGACCATCTTCTGAGCGCACTATCGATTCAGCGGCATCAGGTACGAGGGTGCCGTCACTCGAAAGTTTGAGAAGGCCACCAAACACCAGCTCGACCATATCTTGGTCGGCGCGGGTAATGGCTAGGACAGGATTAACAAAACGTGGTGTTCCAACAATACCTTCCACCAGCGTACCGCCGGTACCGGGCACCGTCGTGATAAAGCGCTCATTGAGCGTAAGAATGAGATAAATGGAAGAGCCAATTACCGCCGCCAAAGCGAGGTGAAAAAGCATCAGATCGAATGTTCCGCGTCCGCGCAGAAAATTGAAGTAACGGTCGACCCAGCCGAATTGCAAACGCACCGGAGTGAATTTCATAAATGTAAATAACTACTAAAAAGTGTCGAAAAGATAATTCTTAATTGTATCAATCTGGAAAATGGAAACGTCACCGAAATTGACAGAGTTCTCAGGCAGGCTCTAGAAGATTGCAGTAATTAGGGTGGATAGTACAAATAATACTCCAAGGACTATCGAGGCTCGGAATAGAAAAAGCTCACCGCCTCGGCGCTTGTGGAAAGTAGCACTGAAGTTGTCGCTACCGAAGGCACCACCCAAACTCGAACCGCGCTGTTGAAGCAAGACTGCGGCGACGAGGAGAATGGAGAGGACTATCTGTACGTATGGCAGTATCGGAAGTACCGCACTCTGCATGAATTCCATTACCGATCATTATAGCAGGGAATAGGAGTGGTGGCAAATAACAAGTAAGCCGCCCGGAGGCCGGGCGGCGGAGTCATCTGATGTCAGCAAAAAACGGGAGCAGAATGAGACCGAGCGCTAAGAGCACCCCGAGCCACTTTTGCCTGACTGTACGCTCCATAAAATCCATAGGCGCCTCCTCGCGCTTGTTTAACGTACTTTTGACACCCTAACACACTGCCGTATAATACGCATCACCTACGCGAGCAATTTTTCTATTGCTTGGCGTTTTGGAGGTTATAAGCTTCATTAATTTTCGATATATCTTATGTCAGCAGACACAGCAGCAGTAGGTATTACGCCTCTTCATGATCGAGTTGTCGTGCGTCCGCTTTCCGAAGAAGAAATGGGCACCACCTCGGCTTCAGGCATTATTATTCCCGACACGGTAGATAAGGAAAAGCCAGAACAAGGAATTGTGATTGCAGTTGGAAAAGGAAAATGGGACGAGGACGGCGAGAAACGTATTCCGTTAGACGTGCAGATGGGTGATCGAGTGGTCTTTTCTAAATATGGCTACGATGAAGTCAAGCTCGAAGGGAAGACGTACTACATCATTGGAGAATCGAGCATCTTGGGTGTTATCAGCAAAAAATAATCTCACGTATTTATGTCAGCAAAAGACGTTCTGTTTGGTGAAGAATTGAAGAAGAAGTTGTTAAAGGGGGTTGATACGGTGGCTGACGCAGTAAAAGTGACGCTTGGTCCCCGTGGTCGTAATGTGATTCTCGACAAGAGCTACGGTGGTCCGACGATCACCAACGACGGTGTTTCGATTGCTAAAGAAATCACCCTTAAGGATCGATTTGAAAACATGGGCGCCGAGATTGTAAAAGAGGTGGCCAGCAAGACCAATGATATGGCCGGCGATGGTACGACAACCGCCACTGTCCTCACGCAGGCCTTGGTGCGCGAAGGGTTGCGTCAGACCACACTGGGTCTCAATTCAATGGCGGTCCGACACGGTATGGAATTGGCGGCCAGTGACGTGGTAGCCGCGCTCAAAGAACAGGCCATTAAGATCAGTACCACTGAAGAGATTAAACAGGTGGCCACTATTTCAGCTGAGAACGAAGAGATCGGAGCCAAGATCGCCGAGACGATTGAAAAAGTGGGGAAGGATGGCGTGGTGACCGTTGAAGAAAGTCAGTCTTTCGGCATTGAGACGGAGCTGACTGAGGGTATGGAGTTTGATAAGGGCTATGTGTCGCCATACATGGTCACGAATCCAGAGCGAATGGAGGCGGAATATAAAGACGCGCACATTCTCATCACCGACAAAAAGATCTCAACGGTACAGCAGATCTTGCCGCTTTTAGAAAAGGTAGCTAAGTCAGGTAAGAAAGAGTTGGTTATTATCGCTGATGATGTTGATGGTGAAGCGCTGACGACATTGGTTGTCAATAAACTTAAGGGCGGGTTCTCAGTCTTGGCAATCAAAGCGCCCGGCTACGGCGATCGCAAAAAAGAAATTCTCTCCGATATTGCGGTTACAACTGGCGGGGAACTGGTTACTGAAGACTTGGGTGTGAAGCTGGAAGATGCGGAGCTATCTCACCTTGGTCGTGCTGATCGTGTCGTATCGACCAAAGACAGCACGGTGGTGGTGGGAGGTAAGGGGCAGAAGAAAGATATTGAAGACCGAGTCGCAGCTTTACGAAAGCAAGAGAAAGATACCAGCTCAAAATACGACAAGGAAAAACTGCAAGAGCGTATCGCTAAGCTCTCCGGTGGCGTGGGTGTAATTCGTGTCGGTGCAGCAACAGAAACCGAAATGAAGTATCTCAAGCTCAAGATTGAAGATGCGGTGAATGCTACCAAGGCCGCTATCGAAGAGGGGATTGTTTCTGGTGGCGGTACTTCGCTCGCTAAAGCGTCTGGAGTAGTGAGGAAAAACATGCCATCTAGCCTTTCGGCAGAAGAGTCAGTTGGTTACAACATTGTCCTAAAAGCCCTTGAGATGCCTTTGCGGCAAATTGTCGACAATAGCGGCAAAGACGACGGCGCCGTAATTGCTGAAAAGGTGAGAGAAGCAGGCGGTAATGCCGGTTATGACGCTGAAAAAGGTGAAATGGTTCCTGACATGATTAAGGTCGGTATCATTGATCCGGTTAAAGTGGAGCGCGCGGGCGTTCAAAACGCCGTTTCAGCGGCAGCCATCTTGCTTACTTCAGAAGTGGCGGTCGCAGACGCGCCGGAGCCGGAAAAACCAGCGGCGCCAGATATGGGCGGTATGGGTGGGATGTACTAACTTTGAAGGTGTAGATTTAAAACAACAAAGCGGGCCTAGAGGAAAGGGCCCGCTTTGTTGTTTTTTGTATAAGGTCTCAATTTGGGTGGGTGTTTTCCCTCGTCTTCAGACGATCACTTCCAGTA
>CAZSDR010000042.1:0-6241 GCA_964605695.1 uncultured Candidatus Saccharibacteria bacterium
TTCCTCCTTGATCTGGCCGGCACCGGGACAGGTTGGTAGATGGAACTTGGTACCGTTGCGCGATCCTACATAGAGAGCCCCTTCGGCTGTAGTGGGCGTGTTTGCGTTCTCAGTATTGATGATTGCCGGCAGGGTTGGCTGGGACACTCTTCCCTCCTCTACCGTTACCTTGGCTGTCGCGGCTAGGTGAGGAGCCGCTAGTGGCTCCACAGACCATCGTCCCAGACCAAAAGATGAGATAGCTACCAGCAGTATCAGGGTCGAATAAAAGGTTAGGTCGTTCTCACTAAAGGCCTTGAATTTATCTTTCAGATCTTGTATAATCGCGGTCATTATTTGTTGAGTATTATACCGTAATCATATGGCAACTAAGAAAGCCGCGGGTACAGCGAAAAACCTGCGCGATTCACAACCAAAATATCTTGGCGTAAAGCGCAACCACGGCCAGGCTGTACGCGTGGGTGAAGTGTTGGTGCGTCAGCGTGGTACCAAGATCGAAGCTGGTAAGAATGTCTCTGTCGGCAAGGACCACACCTTGTTTGCCATGAAGGACGGTCTCGTCTCTTTTGGCACTATCCGTAAGACTAAATTTGACGGTACGGTAAAGACCAAGAAAGCAGTTGAGGTGCTCGTGAAATAGGAACTCGGGTTAGATAGAACACAAAAGGCCGGACGCTCTGCGTCCGGCCTTTTGTGTGTACCCTTTCACTATTATTGTCTTTGCACTGTAATGGACTCAATTACAATTGGCGTGGTCGGTATATCGCCCGGCCCTGTCTCAGTCGCTGAGATGGCATCAATCACACTCATGCCGTTGACCACCCGACCAAACACCGGATGACGAGAAGTCATCGGTGGCTTATCGAAGTCGAGATTTGTGTTGTCGACAGTATTGATAAAGAATTGGCTCCCGCCCGAGTTTGGCTGGCCGGTGTTGGCCATTGAAATGGTGCCGCGCACATTGGATAAGGCCGGATCAGCGACAAATTCGTCCTGAATCGTATAGCCTGGGCCGCCGGTACCGTAGGTGGCCGGATTACTACCTTTGCTATTAGGGTCTCCGCCTTGGATCATGAAGCCGTCAATAACGCGATGAAACTTAGTGCCATCATAGAAGCCCTCTTCAGCCAGTTTGAGGAAGTTACCGGCCGTGATCGGCATTTTGTCTTCATAAAGTTCAAGCGCGATGGCGCCGGCGGACGTGTTCAAGATGACTGTGGGATTCATAGGATTGATTGGTGTTTCGTTATTTCTTTCTAATTCTTCACGAGGTCGCGGACCGTCAAATTCAAAGGTTGATTCCGGGTCGAGACCGCGGTTGGGATTATTGATTCTATCTACCCATAGAGCGAGTAGAGCCACTACTATTCCTGAGATAACGATAATGCCCGCAACTTGCTTCCAGTATTTCATAGGTCAAATAATCTACCCTTCGGCTTCAACGATTAAGTTAATTTCTACACGTTGATCGCCATGCTCTAGGACAATTGCATGTTCGCCGGTGTGCTTGATGGGTTTCTCGATAGAAACATACTCCTCAAGTACTGTAAGTCCCGCTGTTTTCGAGAGCGCTTCGGCAATACGGACTGGTTTCAGGCTTTCGAACAGGCCACCGTCCTGATTGGTTGGAGCGGTAATAGTGACCGTCTTCCCTTCCAAAGCTGTCACCATCGCGTCGAAATGCTTAGCTTCTCCAGCCGCACCTTCGGCTCGTTTGTCTTTCTGGGCCCGTACCCGTTTTACGTTCTCAGGTGTCGCTGGCGTCGCAGCTTTTTGAGGCACCAATTTATTCATGGCGTAGCCGTCGGGTACTTCGACGATATCGAACCGCCGACCTATTTTTGCCACATCTTGCAGTAAAATCACTTTCATAGTCTTCGCATCACCGCATTATAAATAACGTGCGAAAGTATATCATAAAATACGCTTTCGTCAGATCGACAGCCAAAATGAATTTCTTTAGAAATTACGCTCGCCCGCCATGTACCGCAAAGCGGCCTCAAGCTGAGGATCGTTGCCGTCAAGACGATCTTGCGGTGTACGTTCGATAAGGATGTCTGGTTCGAGGCCACCTTCAGAGATTGAAGTGCCGTTTGGAGTAAACCAGCGAGCGATGGTGACCTTCAGTGCCGAACCGCGCGGCAAACTAAGCAGTTCTTGTACTGATCCTTTACCAAAGGTGGTTTCGCCAATCACTGTCGCCACCTGGTGCTCTTTGAGAGCGCCGGCGAGTATTTCAGAGGCTGAGGCGGAACCTTCATCAACCAGCACCACCATTTCTTGTGGCGCGAATCCGCCCAATGTTTTTCCTTGACTACGATACAACTCTTCTTTGCCGGCGCCAAAGCTTTCTCTCAGAACCACTTTCCCAGTTGGTAAGAAATAGGATGCAATTGAAACTGCGCTTTGAAGAAAGCCTCCCGGATTTCCGCGCAGATCCAGAATCAGCTTTCGTGAACCACTTTGGACATATTCACGTAACGCTTCTTGCATCTTCATTTCCGCCATAGCGTTGAAGTTATAGAGAGAAATAATGAATACGTCGCCTTGCTGATCGGTCTCGATGGTTGGTATGGCGATGGTGTCGCGAACGACGTCGAGTTCTATCAATTCAGAGACGCCTTCTCGATACAGAACCAGTGAGACAGTTGTACCCTTCGGTCCTCTGATCATACGCACCGCTCGTTCTATGCTCATGTTTTCCGTGCTTTCTTCATCGATCTCCAAAATCGCGTCGCCAGTGAGAATGCCGGCTTTTTCAGCCGGAGTGCCGGGTAACGGTGCTATCACCGTAATGATACCGTCTCGCATACCTACTTCCATACCTAAGCCTTCAAAGTTACCAGCAATGTCATCTTCAAAATCACTGGCCTCTTGAGGTGGGAGAAATACGGTATATGGATCATTGTAACTTTCTACCAGACCCATGATCGCTCCATCAATACGGTCTTCAGCCGAAAGGGTTTCTTCGGAAGTTACGTATTTTGATTCCAAGAGATCCCAGACACGCCAGAATTCGGACAGATCGGGTCTCCCCTCATTTGTGTTGGCAGAAGAACGGAAAATTGAAAATACGTTCGCTTCTAGAGAGGTATCGAATTTGAATCCGCTACCAAGCTGGAGGCCGGAAAAAAATGCCGCACAAACTAACAGTAATGCCAACGACACACCCAAAAAGCTCGGACGCTCTCGTTTGGTTTTAACCGGCGTTCCAGTTTGTTCCTGCATAATCAATCTATTATTACACACACAGGCTGTGTCCACCAAAGAAAACCGGGTGGACAGCGTTGTTTCTTAATACGTTTCTCATCTGTCAATGTATTTGCTACACTATTTTCATTATGTTTAGCTTTTTTGGCCGTAAGAATGGGAATCCGGAAGTGCCGCTTCAGGTTTTCAACACCGAATCCAAGTCGCTGGAAACCTTCACTCCCCTATCGGATAAAAAAGTAAAGATGTATACCTGCGGGCCGACCGTGTATGACTATGCTCACATCGGCAATCTACGGGCGTATTTTTTTGCTGACACCCTCAAGCGCGTCCTTCTCTATAACGGCTACTCAGTCAATCACACCATCAACTATACCGATTTTGGTCATCTTACTTCTGATGCCGATCATGGCGACGACAAAATGATGAAGGGCTTGCGTCGCGAAGGGATGGAAATTTCCCTTGATTCGATGCGCGTTCTTTCTGATCGGTACATCCATGCGTTTAATGAAGATCTCAAGGCGCTCAATATCCTTTTCCCCACTCAGTTTGCTCGAGCGAGCGATTATGTATCTGAACAAATACAGCTTATAGAAAAACTCCTTGAAAAGGGTTATGCCTATGAGACGAGTGACGGTATTTATTTTGATATCACCAAGTTCCCTACCTACGGTCGACTCGGTGGGATCAATTTAGAGGGACAAGAAGCCGGAGCGCGAGTAGAAATCAATCCGGAGAAACGCCAGCCGGCTGATTTTGCCTTATGGAAAAAGGCCGACTTGGGCTTTGAAAGTAAGTGGGGTTTAGGCTTCCCGGGCTGGCATATTGAGTGTTCAGCCATGGCTTTCGCCACACTAGGTGAACAAATCGATATTCATACCGGCGGTGTCGATAATATTCCCACTCACCACAATGGCGAAATTGCTCAAAGTGAAGCGGTAACCGGAAAACGGTTTTCTAAATACTGGATGCATGGCGAGCATATTGGTATTGCTCATGAAAAAATATCAAAATCCTTGGGAAATGGCATGACCCTCGAGGTGTTATATGAAAAAGGCTATTCTGCCCTGGACTACCGTTACTGGCTGTTAACTTCCCATTATCGTACTAAGGCCAATTTTAGTTTTGAAGCACTTGATGGAGCGAAACAGGCCTTGTTGAAATTGCGCCGTCTGATGTTTGAGGAATGGGCTGATGCAAAAGGCTCTCCTTCTTTGGAATATAGTCTGCGGTTTAGAGAGGCGGTTAATGATGATCTCAATACCCCGCGAGCATTGGCAGTCTTGTGGGAACTGGTTAAAGATGACACCGTACTTGAAGGCGATAAACGAGCCACCATTCTTCAGTTTGAGCCAGTACTGGGACTGGGGCTTGATACTGATCCGGAGATGGGCCGCCTCGCACTTGGCCGTCTCTCCCCTGCTGAGGTGCCGAGTGATATAGACGCTCTCATACACGAGCGCGAGGCGGCCCGTGTCGCTCGCAATTGGTCCGAAGCTGATCGCCTACGAGATCTGATCGCTCAAAAGGGTTATGTGCTTGAAGATACGGCTGAAGGCCCCCGAGTAACCAAAGGCTCATAAAGTGAAGTGCGTGACTTGTGCACATCTAATACACTGAAAAGTCACAAAAATCGATAAAACTGCATTTTTCCCTGCGTGGTATACTTGCCTCCACTACAGCCAAGTGAGCGAGGGTTGTGAATGATCGGGCGAAAGCCCAGTCATTCATGACCGAGCGAATGCAGGCTGTATGAATTTCATTCATATGGCGGATCAATCGACTGATAAACGACTTCGTACTCCTCCTCATAACCTTGATGCTGAGCGTGCTCTCCTTGGCGCAATTATGCTGAAGCCAGACGTGATGCACGATGTATCGGTTACTGTTTTTCCAGAAAGTTTCTACGCCGACAAACACGCTCAGATATACAAAGCCATTTTGGAAGTATTCATGAAAGGCGATCCGATCGACCTAGTTTCTGTCACAACCAAACTCAAAAGTGAAGGTCAGCTCGAACGTATCGGCGGGGCCACATTTTTGACTGACATCGTTGAAAGTGTGCCGGCTTCAGGCAATGCCCTCTATTATGCGGAAATGGTTGCCAGCCGTGCGGTTTTACGAGCCCTGATTCACGCCGCTGATGATATTGCTGAACTGGGTTATTCTGATCCGGAAAATATTGATGCAACTCTCGATCAGGCGGAGAAAAAAGTCTATGGAGTAACTAATGCGATTGTTACTCAAAAATTTAAAACCATCGGCAGTGCTCTCTCTGAAGCGTGGGAACGTTTTGAACACCTCAGTGCCAATCAGGATGTACATCGTGGTGTGTCTACCGGCTTCACCTCTCTCGACAGCATTTTGTCCGGTTTTCAGAAATCTGATTTGATCATTTTGGCGGCCAGACCTTCTATGGGTAAAACAACTCTGGCGCTTGATATGGCTCGCAACGCCGCTTTGAAGTACGGTTCTTCAGTCGGAATCTTTTCACTGGAGATGAGCGACCAACAACTGGTCGATCGTATGTTGGCTTCTGAAGCTGGTGTGGACTCCTGGAAACTGCGTACTGGCCGCCTGTCTACCGATAGCGAATTTGAAGCTGTTCAAGACGCGATGGCGCGTTTAGCGGAAGCAAAAATCCATATTGATGATGAGCCAGGTACCAACATTATCAAAATGCGCTCCTCCGCCCGTCGGCTTAAAAATGAGCACGGTCTCGATCTCCTCGTGGTTGATTATCTGCAGTTGATGAGTCCGACCAATAAGCGCAGTAGCGATTCCTTAGTACAGCAAGTGACTGAGATTTCTCGCTCTTTAAAGATATTGGCTCGCGAGCTTGATGTGCCAGTCTTGGCTCTTTCTCAACTTTCACGCGCGGTTGAACAGCGCGGCGGCCGCCCACGCCTCTCTGACTTGCGTGATTCTGGTTCGATTGAACAGGATGCTGACGTTGTTATGTTCATTCATCGCGAAGATAAGCTAAATAAAGAGTCAGACCGACCGAACATCGCTGAGATACTGGTCGAGA
>CAZSDR010000043.1:0-6134 GCA_964605695.1 uncultured Candidatus Saccharibacteria bacterium
AATTGAGTTTAAGAAAACAGCCGCCGGCCCCTTAGGGGCCGGCGGCGGTTTTCTTTTTACTTTTTAAAGCTACGCTTTCTGAGCGTCTTTGTATAGGAGAGTCATCCGTTGTTCCTTTGGTTCAAAGAGAGAAATCTTGAATTTATGTACGCTACCGAGCGGTAGAGTGTTCTTCAATTCTTCTTCATTGGCGAACTCAGAGATGTGTACCAATCCGGCTACACCTTCTTCTATCGAAGCCAAGGCACCGTGTCGGTTGTACTTAATGACCACACCATCAATGATCTGATCTTTTTCGTATTTGTTGGCGGCAGCCACCCATGGGTTTTCACGAAGTTGTTTGATAGAGAGTGAAATCTTATCATCCTTCACCTCAATTACTTTAACTTTAACTTTGTCGCCTACCTTAAAGAGGGCACGTGTATCTTCTACCAAGCCCCAATCAAGTTCAGAAATGTGAACAAGACCTTCGAGTCCATCTTCGATCTTCACAAAGACGCCGAAGTCAACAGCACCAGTGACTTCTCCCTGAAGGACGTCACCCACACCGTACTTACTGACCTTTTCTCCTTTCACTTCCTTTTCCTGCGGTCCTTTTTCTGAGAAGATCAGTTTCGCTTCTTTGGCATCTGCAGTGATGATTACTACGTTGAGATTTTGTCCAACGAGATTTTGAAGTTCAGATAAAATCTTATCTTTGTCACCATCTGAGACGCGTGGATAATTTTCAGCTGACAATTGTGAGGCTGGCAAAAATCCCTGAATACCTTGCCATTCAATAATAAGACCACCTTTGTTGGCTTCCTTAACAGGCAGAGAAAGAATCTTCTGCGCCTTTACCGCCGCTTCAGCATCGGCCCAAATTAGCGCCTGACGGGCTTCTTTGAGTGATAGTTCTATGTAGCCATCTTCATTGTCGGTATCGACAACCTTG
Organism: uncultured Candidatus Saccharibacteria bacterium; assembly: GCA_964605695.1. Taxonomy (GTDB): domain Bacteria; phylum Patescibacteriota; class Minisyncoccia; order Phycocordibacterales; family UBA918; genus OLB19. Next base: position 935 of record CAZSDR010000043.1, read on the forward strand.
GCTGCAATAGTGTCGCCGACTGATACCTTACGAAGGATATCGCGAGCATTCATGTACTCGCGTCCGTAAATGATTCCTGATCCGAACGGATAGAGATCAACAAAAACCCGCGCTCGCCCAATGGCGCTCACGGTACCTTCTACTAATTCTCCTTCTTTGGGTAGACTTGGAGTGTCGGCCAAGAAACTGTTCATAGCGCCAGTAGCGCTATTGGTGGCCGTATCGGCCGCAACCGCATTTGAATTTGTCATGTGTTTTGTAAGAGTACAGGCGCTGTGACGGACCAGTTGCTCGTAGCCGTGTCCATGTCGTCAGGGTTAACACCTGCCTCTCGTCTGTTAATACCTTAAATAGGTCGCGCAAATATACAGAATAAATACCTAAAAGTCAATTTAACAACAGATAGGGGGCCTTTTTCTAGGCTTACGTTATTTCCCTTGCAATTACAAAAAATATCTTTAGCATGGGCGAGGGTATGAACAACTAAGGAGGAAGGTCAGCATGGCCAGAGTTAGGAAAAAGAAGCCAGAAGGCAACCCTGACGGTCGAATGCTCGTGGACGGGTTAGATCCTCTCTTGGCGAGGCAGATGATCGCTGAGGCCATGGGGGCAGGTGGTCATACCAAGCCCGATTATCAGATAGACCGGCTTTTTATACCGGTTTTGGGTCCAGGGAGGAATGGGGAGAAGCGTGTTGTGGGATATTTCTGTCGTTGTCGTGTGTGTGGGTGTCCCTACAAGTATACGTATGGCAAAAACGGGGTGCAGTTGACCAAGGATGACAGCTTTGGTCCGTGTAAGGCGAAAACGGCCGCTGCCTCGAAGAAAATGGGGTGATCTATCACGACCGGCATTTCTGAAGCTCCGCTTCAGAAATGCCGGTCGCTCTGCTATACCCTCCTATCACCTTTTTTGAAAAAAGGTGATAGGAGGGTATACTGTCCTCACTATGGTAATCACACATCACGGTGGGCAGTGCTTTAAGATCACCTTCGGCAATTTAACGCTGGCTTTCGATCCTGCCTCCAAACAATCAAAGTTTCCGGCGGTGAAGTTTGGTTCCGACATCGTATTCGTCTCCCTCAATCATCCCGACTTTAATGGTATTGAGCAGGTGGCTCTCGGTAACAAACAGCCGTTTGTAGTCAATGGTCCGGGCGAATATGAAATTGGCGATGTCACCGCTCGCGGTTTTGGGGTGCAGACAATGTATGATGGCAAACCTCGCTTCAATACTATTTATCAGGTGCGACTTGAAGACATGAATATTGTTTTCCTTGGAGCACTTAATACTCCGGATATTGATCCGAAGATTCTCGGCGAACTCGGTGATATCGATATTTTGTTTGTGCCGATCGGTGGCGGGGATGTTCTTGAGGCGCCTCAAGCTTCTAAATTGGCGGTGAAGCTCGAAGAGAGGTTGGCAATTCCGATGCACTACGATAGCAATGCTCTCAAAGCCTTTCTCAAGGAAGAGGGTGCGGAAGGTGTAAAACCAACAGACAAGTTGACCATTAAGAAAAAGGACTTAGCCACAATGGAAGGTGAAGTTGTGATTCTAGCAGTCTAACGCGTCCGACCCCTCTCTAAATTACATGTAGAAACCCCATGACAGTGGTATCATTGAGTCATGCTGTTTAATCGGGAGATGAGGAGGAAACCGCGCCATGTGCGTTCTCAATACGCATTCACAGCTGCCGTGGGCGTAACATTCGTCATTGCGTTGATTTGGGTGGTTTCTTTGCCGAGTCGTCTGGAACCGGTGGTGGCGGTTGAAAGTGGCAAAGATACGCCTTCCGGCGGTTTCAGCCGTGCGCTTTCAAATCTAACTACCAGCGTACCGGCTGCCTTTAAAGATAAGTTGGGACAGGCCGCCGCCGCCCTTTCTTCCGGACAAACGGAGCCTTCGGCCGAATCGCCCGCAAACACCCCGGTAGATTTTCGTGAACTAAAGGTTGAACCAACAGAGGGAGGTAACTCACCTTCGTCTCCGGCCACTTCTTCTGGTCGAGTCATACTTATCGCCACTTCTACAGAAGCCACCGCGACTACTTCAGCCACGACTTCTCGGTAGCAAATTAACCCCAATTATGCTATAATAATAGGACAATATTTCGTCTAATAGCCCAGAACTCATTTGCTTTTTTAACTTATGCCGAAGAAAACCACCCTGCCGGCACCTCTGCCCGAAGAAGGAAACCGCGTCATTCTGCAAAGCATTACAGACGAGATGCAGACTTCGTATCTTGACTATGCGATGTCAGTTATTACTGCGCGCGCTCTGCCCGATGTGCGTGATGGCCTGAAGCCCGTGCACCGTCGCATTCTCTACTCGATGCGTCTCAATGGTTTGACTTCGACCGCCAAGTTTAAAAAATCGGCAACCGTCGTGGGAGATGTGCTCGGAAGTTTCCATCCGCACGGCGACGTGGCCGTCTATGAAGCGATGGTAAAACTCGCTCAAGATTTCTCCACTCGCTATCCTCTAATTCTGGGTCAGGGAAACTTCGGTTCGCTCGATGGCGATCCTGCCGCCGCTTACCGATACACGGAGGCTAAAATGTCTAAGTTAGCGGAAGAACTTTTACGCGACCTCGAGAAAGACACGGTTGATTGGCGGCCAAACTTTGATGGCACCAAAAAGGAGCCGATTGTATTGCCATCTGGAGTACCAAATCTTCTTCTTCAGGGTACCTTGGGTATTGCAGTCGGAATGGCGACCAACATTCCGCCACATAACTTACGTGAATTAGCTGACGCTGTGACTCATCTTATAGATAATCCGCAAGCGACTACTGATGATCTATTAGGGTTCGTCCAAGGTCCAGACTTTCCGACCGGAGCGGTGGCCTTTGATAAAAAAGCGATCGCGCACGCCTACGCCAACGGTAAAGGGGGAGTGGTGGTGCGTGGTGAGGCAGAAATTGTGGAAGATAAGAAGGGTAACTACTCAATTATCATCACCTCCATTCCGTATCGTGTGAATAAAGCTGATCTTCAGGAAAAGATCGCGGAATTGGTGCGCGACAAGCGCGTGGAGGGAATCAAAGACATGCGCGATGAATCCACCTCTGATGTGCGTATCGTGATTGAGCTGAAGAGCTCGGTGAATCCGCAGACAGTTCTCAATAAACTGTACAAACACACACAGCTCGAAGATACGTTCCATTATAACATGGTGGCGTTGGTTGATGGTGTTCCGCAGACACTTTCACTGAAGACGATCCTTCAGGAGTACGTTAAACATCGCGCGGAAGTGGTGAAGCGTCGCACGCAATACGATCTGGGTAAAGCGAAGGATCGTGAACATATTTTGCTTGGTCTTAAGAAAGCGCTCGATCATATTGATAAGATCATCAAGTTGATACGTGCCGCCAAAGACGTGCCGACCGCGCACGCGGCCTTGATGAAGGAATTTAAATTCTCAAGTATACAGGCACAAGCGATTCTCGATATGCGCCTGCAGAAATTGGCCGGCTTGGAGCGAAAAAAGATCGAAGATGAACTGGCTGAAATTCAAAAACTCATTAATGAGTTGGAGTCTATTTTGGCAAGCCAGAAGAAGATGATGGGTATTGTTAAAAATGAGTTGCGCGAAGTCGCCGATAAATACGGTGACGATCGCCGCACCAAAATAGTCAAAGGCGGAGTGAAGAACTTGAGTGCCGAAGACTTGGTGGCGGACGAAGAAAGCGTGTTGGTACTCACTCTTGGTGGCTACGTCAAGCGTACCAATCCGAGTGAATATAAGACTCAAAAACGCGGCGGAGTCGGTGTTATTGATCTCAACACCAAAGAAGAAGATATAGTGACAACCCTTTTAAATACTTCGACTCACAGCGATCTACTGTTCTTCACCAATAAGGGTAAAGTGTATCAGTGCAAGATGTATGAAATACCGGAAGGACGTCGCGCGACAAAAGGCAAGTCAATCATGAACTTCTTGGCGCTTGGGGGCGATGAGCAAGTCACTTCTGTTTTGGCGGTTCGTAAAGATGAATGGGGAGGCAAGGGTAATTTATTGATGGTCACTAAGAGTGGTGTGATAAAGAAATCGCAAGCTGATGCCTTTAAGGATGTGCGTCGAAGTGGACTCATCGCTATCAGCTTGCATGAAGGTGATTCTCTGATTGCGGCCAAGTTTGTCGGCGATAAAGATGACGTATCTTTGGTAACAAAAAATGCTCAGTCGATTCGCTTTAAGTCGAGTGACGTGCGCCAGATGGGACGCACGGCGGCTGGAGTGGCTGGTATAAAACTAAAAAAGGATGACTACGTGGTGTCGGCTGATATTCTCGGTACGGATTCCTCAGCTCATGAAATATTAGTGGTGATGGAGAATGGGTATGGTAAATCAACTCCGGAAAAAGAATACAAAGTTCAGAAACGCGGTGGTTCCGGTGTTAAGACTGCTAAGGTGACCAGTAAGACCGGGCATGTGGTGGGCGTGGTAGTAATTGCGAAGGAGGAACGAGAAGAAGGAGAGTTAGTGGTCATGAGTAAGAAAGGCCAGACGATCAAATTGCCTTTGCGCGATGTCCCAACCTTAGGTCGTGATACTCAAGGAGTGCGCGTGATGAAGATGCGGCCGGGGGATTCTATTGCTTCCGTCGTGTTCGTGTAAGAGCTTCCTGAAAATCGCGATCTGCTTTGTCGCGCTACACTCGAAAACACTTACTGTGCATCCAAGCACACCTCGCGCTTTCTCACTCGCACGCCTCGTCTCAAAGGATTTTGGCGCGATCTTTTTTTAAGAGTCCTTAGTCATCTTGTTGCACACTATACTGGCAAGATGAAGATGTCGCTTTGCACACCATCAGACAGTGATTCGCATCAAGTCGCGCTATACTATATGTAATGGAAACGACCCTTGTTAAAGGCCGGTTTGTCATACCAGAAGTTGTTGCTACTCACTTTCATCTGCGTGAGGGCGACAGCGTGGCTGATTTCGGTGCCGGTTCTGGTTATTTTATTCCCGTCTTATCGAGACTGGTGGGTAAAGACGGTCGGGTCTACGCCTGTGAGATAAAGAAGGAGTTGGTTGAAAAAATAGGCAACTTGGCTCGCACTCAGGGTTTGTCAAATGTCAGTCCCCTGTGGTGCGATCTTGAAGAAGAAAACGGTGTCACTATCGCCTCGGGAGCTCTCGATGCGGTTATTATGGTCAATGCTTTTTTCCAATTTGAAGACAAGGCTGGTG
>CAZSDR010000044.1:0-6109 GCA_964605695.1 uncultured Candidatus Saccharibacteria bacterium
GAACCTCGAATAACGGCTTAGAAGTCCGCAGTTATATCCATTTAACTACAGGGGCGTGAGGAACAAAGGGAAAGCTTGTTTAGACTTTGGTTCCGAATGCAGACCATGAAAGATTTCTCTTACAGGGGCAGGCACAGCTACAATAGCAAAAAATGATAAGTAAGGGAACGCGGAAAGACGGTTTTATTTTTACAGACATCAAGCAACTTACTCCAAAGTCGATTCTCCTTCCACCGGCACTGCCGGTACAGAATTTGTCTCTTCAGTACCAGTGACAGACACTACTGGTGCCGTGGACGTAGATACGGGCGCGTTTGCTCGTAGACTCTCAAAAAGTGTAGCTCGTTCTCCAAATGTACGCAGGGCAGTAGCCACCTCTAACTCATGATACTCGGGCATGCCATGAGTTTCCCTTCCTTCTTGTACGGAAACATCACCAAAGGCAATAAACTCACGCGCACTGTGTACACTTCCCAGTACCATAATGATAGAAAAGATACACAATCCGATTAGCCAGTCTCGTGACGGATGAGTAAGGGGCGGTTCGCACGCTCCGCGACTGATCGCAAAAGCGCGCTGTGCAATTTCGGTAATGTGTGAAAGATCAAACATATTCTAAACAGATGTTATTTCTTCAGATAAACTCGCAAAGCGAACAAGCCTTCAAACTCAGCTTCGGAACTACTTTGAGAAGTTGAGAGAGAGAATCTGGTGACTTCACTCTTATATGGCAACGCTTCAAGGATGGTCAATAAAGAAACTATGTCTTCGTCGGTTCCGGCACTTTTAAATAAAACTTCAAGAGCATTGTAGTTGTCATTAAATTTGACCACTTCGAGACTCTCTGTGCTGAAACGCAAATTCTTGCTCCCTGCAATCGCTTCAATAGAGGACAAGAAATCGATAACATCATCTTCGACCAGAATGAACTGATCAAGCGCTTCTCGATCAGCGGCTGTAGCCTCTAAGAGACGGAGTAATTCATTTACCTGCGCTTCTCTTGCCTCCGCATTCGCGATCAAATCAACCATCTCGCTCAATTTTTCTCCGGAACGAATCACGTGAAAAGAAAATAATACAAAAGCCGCCACTAAAGCCAATGCAATCAGCAGAGATGAGACGAAAAAACTTTTGGTGCCGGAAGTCATACTAAAAAGATTCTAAGTTTCTTTTTTAAGGGTAATATCAATAGTGAACTGAATGTCTCGTTCGCTGGCCAGATTTGAAAACGGCAAATCGACATTCTCCACTACCGGCAAGGCACTCAAACCGTCTCGAAAGCCAACCAGCGTTTGCCGGTCAAGCGCTACTCCGACCACTTGTATCACTACACCGCCATCTTTTTCAGAAAAAGAATATTGTTCAATAGCGATGGCATTACCGCGCAATGAATCCATGCTTTCTACTATAGAAGAATACAGGTGGGGTCGACCGGCACTGGTAAGAAATTTCGCGGTCGCGTTGGCCTTTTCTATGTCTTTAACGGCATTTCCCACATCCGTACCTCGTGCCTCCGCTTCGCTAAACGCGTGCGTGTACGCATTGATCTGGCTTTGGATAAGTATATAGACCGGAACTTTCAACGCTATTTGCATAGCAAAAGCGAATGCAATCAAAATCAAACAGACAGCTGCTACCCGCAGACGATATTCGCGCTTGATGCCCTTTTTCGATTCCGGAGGAATAAGATTGATCATATAGATGTATAGCCGCCGAGTGCGAGACCAATAGCAGTTGCGTAACCATAAGAAAATCGACGCTCGATAGGTGGAATAAAGTCCGAGATCGGAGCTATATTTTCCCAGACATTAGCACGTACAGCCGGAACTCCTAATCGATTTGAAACGTAGCCCTGAATACCCTTCATATTGATACTGCCTCCGCACAAAATAGCCGACTGTATCTGCCGTTCAATGCCGGTTGTTTCTTTACTGTTCCAGTATTCAATACGAGTAATGACTTCCTGCACAATCTGCTCGATCGCTTCACTCATTGCTTTCGTAGACTCGGGATTGTCTTTGTAAGCTACTAAGCCACGAGTGTTTTTTATTTCCGTCAGTTCATCTTCCGATACGTCACCAAGAACTCTGCGCAAAGCGGCAGAAACGTCATTTCCGCCAATCTCAACGGTGGAGGTGTACACCAATATCCCGTTATGCACGATACCAATTCCTGTACGGGTCTTTCCAAAATCTATGACAATATGTGTCCCCTTGGTGTTTTTCGGGATAGCGGCGCGAGTGATTGCCTGCGCTTCAACTTCAAAAGCCAGCGGTACCAGTCCAGCCTCTCGACAGGCTTCATAGTAGCCCATGATTGTGTCTCTGGCATAAGCAGCTACAACAATATGCATAGAATCGCTATCTTCCGGCCTCATGATGACATCATAATCAAAGAAGGCATCGCGGGCTGAAAGAGGTACATTTTCCTCAAGCCGGAATTCGAGCTGACCTCTGATTTCCTCATACGAGAGACCTTTCTTCATTTCTGTTTCAAACAGATACGCCCGCTCTTCAGGAAGAGATACGCGCACCATGGTGACACCGGTTTGCTTACGAACCTCTGCCAGTGAAGCAGTTAATTTCTTCGGATCATTCAAAAGTCCCCTTTTTAGAGCGCCTTCAGCAATCGGTATGTCTCCCCATGCTTTCACCTTGAAACGATCATGACGATGATTTACAGGTAGACACTCAAAAAACTTGAGCGATGTATCGGAAATATCGATACCGACACTATGCATCTCAAGAAAACGTGGAGGCGGCAAAATACGAGTGAGCAAAGGTACTACTGACATTGCGTATAGTATACCGCCTTTGAGTACGCAAAAACTATCTCATACCCACAAGTGACGCGTTTTATTTTACTAAGGTACCGTTTGGTAACGGCTGATGCGGATTAAGAAGTGCAAACGTGTCTTCGCTTGAAGCGGCCAAGATCATACCTTGACTCTCGAGACCACGAATGACGCGCGGTTCCAGATTAGTGAGAAACGGACATTGTTTCCCTACCAACACTTGTGGATCATCAAAAAACTCTCGGATACCGGAGATGATCTGTCGCGGCGATTCTTCACCAGTGTCAACTGTGAGTTTAAGTAGCTTGTCGGCACCCTCCACTATTTCAACGGCGGTAATAGTACCGATAGTTATTTCGAGTTTGGCAAAATCGTCGTACGAAATCATATATTCTTTTTATGTTTAGCTAAAAAGCTTTCTAATATAAGGGCGGCGGCAGAGGCATCGGTCATTTCGTTACGCCCCTGAAGGCGAAGAGCGGCTTGAGTTGTATATTGCTCGGGCTCGAGATGAATCGGCAAGCCGGTTCTAAGCGTGAGGTCGCCGATGAGGGCTGCCACGGCCGACTGAACCGCGTTGTCTTTTCCATCGAGACTTTGAGAATGTCCAACCACGATTATTTCCACGCCCTCATCGGCGACCATTTTCTCCAAGGTCTTCGCCAGCGCATCATCAGTTGGCAACACAGTACGTGGAAAAGCCATTTCCCCTGACTCATCAGTCAGAGCCACCCCCACCCGCTTGGTGCCGTAATCAATTCCCATTAATCGCATGCGGGTAGGATACCATATTTATTGAGTGGCATATTGGCCTATTTTTTGCTACTATCGTGCTCACAAACGCGCTGTATATACCTACGGAGGGGTGCGTGAGTGGTTGAAACGAGCGGTCTTGAAAACCGCCATACCGAAAGGTATCGAGGGTTCGAATCCCTCCCCCTCCGCAATGACAGTATAGGTTCCCTTTTGGGAACTGAACTGGCATATGAGAAAGAGGGATTCGAAAGACGAGCGATGTGAGGAGCTTATTCCTAAAGCGACGAACCAGCGAGTCCGGGCAGGAGAAACTTATGAGCGTCAGCGAATTAGTTTCTGACGCCGAATCCCTCCCCCTCCGCCACACTATATAAGGACACTAAAATTCTCCCCCTCGGGCCAAAATGCTATAGTTATACGTATAGTTTTATTTTGATGCCTGTATGTCTAATCCCCTTGAGAATGCACTGCGGCAACTGTGGGGAGCGGCGAAGGCGGGAAATTTTCCCAGTGATTTAATTGAGCGACTTTCACGGGCGGAGCGAGAAATTACCATCACTATCCCGCTCACGATGGATGATGGAACCACCCGATTTTTTGAAGGCTATCGCGTGCAACACTCGGGACTACGCGGGCCATACAAGGGAGGAATTCGCTTTCATCAGGAGGCAGATATTGACGAAGTGCGAGCGCTGGCGCTCTGGATGACCATGAAAACAGCTGTAGCCGGAATCGCCATGGGCGGCGGCAAGGGCGGTGTGGTGGTCGATCCGAAACTACTCTCAAAAACAGAGTTGGAGCGGCTTTCACGGGGATTTGTACAAGCATTGTATCGTGACCTCGGACCGGACATTGATGTACCGGCACCCGACGTAAACACCACGCCGGAAATCATGTCATGGATGGTGGATGAATATGCGAAATTAACCGGAGACAAAAGCGGCGCCGCTTTTACCGGCAAGCCCGTCGACCAAGGCGGCTCGGAAGGTCGAGGAGAGGCGACCGGTATGGGAGGCTTCTACGTGTTTGAAGCGCTTGCTGATAAAGCCAATTTGCCACAGCAAGTGTCGGTGGCAGTACAGGGTATGGGCAACGTGGGTGGCAACGCCGCTAATATTTTTACAGAAAACGGTCACAAAGTAGTGGCAATGTCGGACTCAAAAGGCGGTATCTATAATGAAAACGGTCTCGATCCGGAAGCGGTGGAAAACTACAAAGAAGAACATCGCAGTCTCTTGGGCTTTCCTAACGCCAAAGCCATTACCAACGCGGAACTGCTGGAACTTCCGGTTGATGTATTGATACCGGCGGCGCTTGAGGATCAAGTCACTGAAGAAAATGCGCCCCGTATAAAAGCCCAGGTTATTTTGGAATTAGCTAATGGTCCGACCACGCCAGACGCTGATGCTATTTTGCACGAGCGCGGCATTAAGGTGATACCGGACATCTTGGCCAATGCCGGCGGCGTGGTGGTTTCTACCTTTGAGTGGGAACAAAATCGAGCGGGCGAGCACTGGAGCGAAGCTGAAGTGCTCGCCCGCCTTAAAGGCACCTTAGTACCGCAAGCGGAAACGATCTGGAAGCAGGCAAAAGAGATGAATACGACGCTACGCACCGCCGCATTCGTGTTGGCACTAAAAAGATTGTCGAAAGATACTATCTAGGTTGTAATACCTGAGATTATTGAAAAGATGTTACAGTTACGTAAAGGCTCATGAGTAAAAACATATCTTTGAACATAAAAATAATTACGGGCAGTACTCGCGAAGGACGCTTTAGCGACAAAGCCGCCGCTTGGATTTCCGATGAACTTGCAAAGCAGGACCATCTGTCAGTAGAGATTCTCGACCTTCGTGACTACGAAATGCCATTATTTAACGAGAAGATCACTCCTTCATCCAAAACTGAACCGTATCAAAATGAAGCGGTTAAACGTTTTACTTCAAAAATAAATGAGAGTGATGCCTTTATCATTGTTGCTCCAGAATACAACCATAGCGTGCCAGGTGTTCTAAAAAATGCTCTAGATTGGGTTTATCAGGAGTGGCACAAAAAACCAGTGGCATTTATAGGATATGGAACAGCTGGTGGTGCCCGATCAATTGAGCATCTCAGAATGATTGCGATCGAGCTGCAAATGGCACCGATTCGGGACGCTATACACATAAATGGAGAATCGTACTTTCCGATCTCTGCAGGTAAAGGCTCCATTGATGAACTATTTGCGAATTATGAACACAAGGCTGAGAAAATGATCACTCAACTTATTTGGTGGGCAAAAGCTCTAAAAAACGCAAGAGAAACGGAGTGATTATCAAGTTGTGTTTACTAACCGGCACAAGTAGACGACTTCTGGTAATTACGGTGTGATACAATTTTCGGTATGGAACAGAATGACAACTCAATTGCGTGGGAAGCACTTGAGCATAATCATGACATTAAAAGCGGTGATTGGTTTTGGGCTTTAGCAATCATTACCATTGCCGCCGCTGGTGCCGCTTTGTTCTTTGGAAATTTCCTTCTCACACTTTTGATAGTACTCGGCGGTGGCATCACCGC
>CAZSDR010000045.1:0-6052 GCA_964605695.1 uncultured Candidatus Saccharibacteria bacterium
GCTGATGTTTCTATCGACCTTGATACCGGCCGCCAGACACTCCACATGCCCTTTGGGGGCAAGTTGCCTTATGAAAGTGTGACTGTAGTCAATGCGGTAGGTAATTCTCCAAATGCCGCGGTCAGTGCTCATCGACTTGGTCTTGAGACCGCTCTTGTTTCAAACTTAGGACACGACCGGTATGGAAAAGACTGTCTGGACGCCCTACGCACTGAAGGTGTGCATACTGATTATGTAAAAGTGCACGAAGGAAAGAAAACAAACTATCATTATGTGCTCCGTTATGGGCCGGAGCGTACCATTCTCATCAATCATGAAAAATACCCGTATTCGCTTCCAGACTTTGCGAAACCACCGCGCTTTATTTATTTTTCTTCAATTGGAGAACACGGGATTGATCTACACTTTGAATTGGCACGATATGTGGAGAAACATCCAGAGACAAAACTGGTTTTCCAACCTGGCACATTCCAAATCAAACTTGGTGCCGATAAACTGAAAGAAATTTACCAAGCCACTGAAATATTTTTCTGTAACAAGGAAGAAGCTCAGGAGATCCTCAAGAGCAAAGAGCAAGACATTCCAACCTTGATCCGCAAAATGCGCGAACTGGGACCACGATTACCTGTTATTACCGATGGTCCGCACGGCTCGTACGTGGTAGACGAGAATGACCAAGCTTGGCATATGCCGATGTACCCTGACCCAGCTCCGCCAGTAGACAGAACCGGCGCGGGAGATTCTTTTTCTTCGACTTTCACAGCCGCCATTGCGCTTGGTAAAACTCCGGCCGAAGCACTATCTTGGGGACCGATTAATTCTATGAATGTAGTCCAACACATCGGAGCGCAAAAAGGACTTTTGACTCGCTCTGAATTGGAGAACTATTTAGCCAATGCTCCAGCAGAGTACTCCGCAAAGAAATTGTAATTGGAGCTGGCACAAGGCCGGGACAAAGCGTCCCGGCCTTGTGTTTAATTAACTCACCCTAATCAGCTGGACCAAGATGACAGAGAGTGATATCGCTACTAGCCCAAAAACCAGGTTCTTTAGATGTTCCCCTGCCACAGTCTTGATTGGAACCTTCAAGCACATACCAAAGCGTATATTCTTGAAAATTGACTCGACAACTTGCTCCCGTGGCATTACAGGCACTATAACCAGGTGAAGAAAAAGTTTGACCGTTTTTTGTCACAATAAAATTCGGTAATGTCGACATGAATTGTGGTTTAAGGGAAGTCTCAGCATGAGAACTATTATTTCCATTCTGAAGTTGAGGAACCCCAAAAGCACTCGACGGCAAACACGGACTTGGTGTACCGGTAAAATTATCACCTATACAGTAAACACGCTGAGGAAAGGTGGTAGGACTGCTATTTCCATTGGGATATCGGCGGTGATTTGTGTAATACAATTCAAGCGCCTTGCTATACTGATCCATCTGCACCAACACTTTTTTATTTCGAGCTTGTTCTCTTGAAGAACTCAGTGACGCAATAACAATCGATGCCAAAATCCCAATGATAGCAATTGCCACCAGCAGCTCAAGCAGGGTAAATCCTTGATTGTCCGATCGCCACTTCATAAAAATTAAAACACCTCCAGAATCCGCCTGAGAATACTCTTCTGATCTAATCCATATTCAGCCAACAATTCATCCGGTTCACCCGATTGTCCGAAGCGATCATTAACACCGATGCGCATGACAGGCTTTGGATTTGTAGCGCTGTAATATTCGGCAATCGCGCCGCCGAGACCACCAACCATTTGATGTTCTTCAACCGTGACAATGAGTTGGTGTTCCTTACCAAATTCATCCAACGTGTCTTCATCAAGCGGTTTAATGGTGGGCATATGTAAAACCGAAGCGCCAATTTCATTTTCTTCATTGAGGGTCTTGGCGACCATAAGCGCATTATAAAGAAGCGTACCCGTGGCAATAATGCCGACCGTACGTTCATGACTCTGATCACGTTCGTAGAAACGTTCCGCTTTACCAATTGAAAAAGGGGAGGCTTCGGTGGTCACAATCGGCGTTTTCTCCCGAGCAATGCGAATATACACCGGCCCTTCATACTTGGCCGCTTCAATAACCGCCTTGCGCGCCTCAATAGCGTCAGTCGGCGCTATCACTACCATGTTGGGAAGCACCCGCATAATAGCAATATCCTCGATAGCTTGATGAGTGGCACCATCAGGACCAACTGATATGCCGGAATGAGCACCGATTATTTTTACATTGACATCGTTATAGCAAATCGTCGTGCGTACTTGTTCCCAGCTCCGGCCGGGAGAAAACATGGCATAGGAAGCAATGAAGGGAATCTTGCCCATGGCCGCCATACCGGAAGCGACCGAAGCCATATTTTGTTCGGCCACACCCAACTGCACAAAACGCTCGGGAAACTTCTCGGCGAATACATTAGTGCGAGTCGACTCGGTCAAATCGGCTGCTAGTGCGACCACGCGCTCATCTCGCTCAGCCGCCAAGACCAAGCCTTCTCCATAGCCATCACGATTAGGAGTTTGCTTCATTTCATCGGTACCGATCTTTGTATCTAGGTGTTTAGCAAACATATGTTATGAATCAGCACGTTCAAGGGCACCACCAAGCGTACGAAGTTTTTCGAGCGCGACTTTCGCTTGTTCACTTTTAGGAACTCGATCTTCAGGCCCCTTGCCGGGGGGATTGCCGTGCCAGCGAAAGTCGCGCTCGAATACATCAATACCTTTAGAAGGAATAGTGTGAGCGATAATAACCGACGGTTGACCATACACCGCTTGTGCCTTGCCAATCGCATCATCAATACTACGCATGTTGTGTCCGTCCACTTCCTGTACATCAAAATTGAAGGCCTCAAACTTATCGTAGAGCGGCTCGAGCGGCATTACATCTTTGGTAAAACCATCGATCTGGATCCCGTTGCGATCTACTATGACAATCAGATTATGAAGCTGCTCCTTACCCGCGAGCATCGCCGCTTCCCAAATCTGACCTTCATTTAATTCTCCATCACCGGTGATGCAATATATGTATTTTGAAGAATATGGATTCTCCATCCGCTCGGCGATAGCCATACCAACCGCCTGAGATAAGCCGCTTCCTAAAGGGCCAGAAGTAGTCTCAAGACCAGGCAGTGAAGTCCGATGAGGATGACCTTGCAACCTTGAACCAAACTTGCGGAGAGTCAACAATTCTTCTATCGGGAAATAACCCGCATGTGCCATGGTGGCGTACAAGACCGGACAGATATGCCCGGCCGAAAGCACAAGACGATCACGATCTTCCCAATCAGGATTCTTGGGATCGTGACGAAGTACATGGAAGTACAGTAACGTGAACACATCTGCCATATCCAAAGGACCGGCGGTGTGACCGCTGCCAGCGGCAATCAGCATTTCGATAATACTTTGACGTATTTCGTTTGCCTTGATCTCAAGTTTTTGAACGTCAGAATTAGAAAGGTACCGCATACGTACCTTCAAAGTATATCATTACACAAAGTAGTGTAGTTGGTTTAAAAACACACACCTACTGATTCGCCATGGCTTGCAGAGAGATATACGCTGCCCGAGGATCGTCAGCAAACAAAATGGCCGAGCCGGTGATAAAACGAGTAGCTCCAGCCGCCTTAAGAAGCGGTAACGTGGTCTCATTCACGCCACCATCAACCGATACCGGCAAACGAGGGAAGGCTGCTCGGATAGCGCGAATGTTTTCCAAGACTTTTGGTTCAAATGGTTGCCCTTGCGATCCTACCCGATCAATTCCCATACATTGTACAAATTCGGTGTGCGACAACGCAGTCATCAAAGACTCCATATCAGTGTCATCATCAAAAGCTAATCCCGGCACCGCCCCCAAAAGACGAATCTCAGAAAGTACAGAAACTGGATCATCGACGCTTTCAAAGTGAACGACAACTCGCTTTGCTCCAGCTGCTACCCAATCCTGCAGTCGAGTGTGCGGTCTACTTACCATTAAATCCAATTCGACATCAAGCCCAGTAAACAAATCTGCGACGTCTCTGACTTCACCATACTTTTCACCCTCACCGTACGGCCAGCTCGCTGGCGTAGCGAAGACTCCATCCACCACATCAACCTGAATAGATGAAGCAAATTGACGGACGAGGTTCACCGTATCACGCAATTGCGCTAATGACTGCGGAATGATAGCAGGGATGACGTCAGCCATGTTAATTTAATTTACCGATACGACGACGATGACGATCTTCACCAGAGAAAGGAGTGGAGAGCCACAATGATACAGCCTTCTTAGCTGTGACCTCATCCATAAAACGAGCCCCTAATGAAAGTACGTTAGCATCATTATGCTCTCTTGAGAGAGTCAGGATCTCAGTCGGACCGCCATAATAGACAGCCGCTCGAACACCCGCAGACCGATTGGCAACCATGGCTTCACCCTGCCCCGATCCTCCGATAACGATTGCCACGGCCGGGGACTGAGATGCGGACATATCTTTAACAGCCGGCGTTATCGTATCGGGATAATCATCATGAGGGTCGAGAGTGTCAGGGCCGCTATCAATAGCTTCATACCCCTCCTCAAGCAAGAAAGCCACGAGCTTATTTTTTAATTCAAAGCCGGCATGGTCTGAGGTGAGGAAAACTTTTGGTTTTTGCATATATACAATTATAACCTACCGAGAGAAAATCTGGAGTTCCGAACTAAACCACCAACAGAACACTTCTTTTTAAGATCTACGCTCTCTGCCTCTAACTAACCTCCTTTCTTAGTATTGAAAAAGCGAGCTAGGGCACCCGTTTGCTCCACGAGCGTATGTGTGTACCCCGCTTCATTATCGTACCAAGCCAACACTTTGACGAGATTATCACCAACAACACGAGTCATTTCAAGGTCAGCGATCGCAGCAAAGCGGGCCCCAATGATATCGGAAGAGACAATTGGTTCGTTTGTGACAGCAAGTAAGTTACTCCACTGATCAGAATCAGCTGCCTTGATGAGCGCATCATTGACTTCTTCCACGGAAGTCTTGCGACTCGAAATAAAGGTAATGTCGACAATGGAACCGACCGGTACCGGCACCCTCATTGAGATACCGTCAAATTTCCCAGCCAACTCGGTATGAGCCAAGGTGGTTGCAATTGCCGCACCAGTTGAAGATGGGATGATGTTTTGGGCGGCGGCGCGGCCAGAGCGAAAATCTTTATCACTCGGACCATCAACGATCGTCTGCGAAGCGGTGTAGGCATGCACCGTATTTAAGACCGCTTTTTCAATACCGATCGCCTCCTTAAGCACGCCAATAATCGGACTGCTGGCGTTAGTGGTACAAGAAGCATTTGAAACAATGTCGCACGTTGTCAGTTGGTCATCATTAACCCCCATCAGTACAGTCGCACCGGTAATACCGACCGCCGAGGCATCATCTTTAACTGGCGCGGTTATAATTACCCGCTTGGCTCCCGCTGTCAGATGGGCCTTTGATTTTTCATAGCTCGTGAAAAATCCGGTTGATTCAATCACAATGTCTATATCCATGTCTTTCCACGGCAACAGCTTTGGGTCACGCTCACTTAAAAATGTCAGTTCTTTACCATTTATGGAAAGTGCCCCACCTTCAGTCGCTGCCACTTCAAACGGAGCCCGGCCGTACGGAGTATCGTATTGAAGGAGATAAGCTAAATTCTTTACATCTCCCAAATCATTCACCGCCACAATCTCGAAGTCAGGATGACCAAACGCCAGACGAAAAAAAGTGCGTCCGATTCTACCGAAACCATTTATTGCTACTCGTGCCATAAGAAAAAATCTATCGCGTTATTAAACTATTATACTCAAGGATGTTCTCCGGATTCTGGCTTATCCTCACGCCGCCGTCGACCGATCACGATAAGGAGCAAGATCAGTACGATAAGTAACAAAAAGATACACCAAAAGAATTTAAGCCAGAACGGCTTTGTGGTTACTTGTTCTTCCTCGGATTCCGGTGGTTCAAAGAGTGCTATCAGTGAACCGGAGAACTCCGAAATATTTGCATTTTTCACATCAAAAACAGCTACTCTA
>CAZSDR010000046.1:0-5956 GCA_964605695.1 uncultured Candidatus Saccharibacteria bacterium
AGAGCAGCGCTTGACTCAGTGCGAGCTGGTGGTTTTGATCTAAAACGCGACATGGTAGAAGCGCCCTTACTTACATTGAGTGAGATTGTTAGAAATGACTTTGAGATGCATGTGTTTGAGGAATTTGCGGATGATAAACCTGCTTTGCGTATCGTGTTACATTTGGCACTTCAACCCGGCATGTTAGACACGCCGATGAACCGACAACGAATTGAACGAGAATTCAATACCAATTGGAGAATGTCGCCCAGTTTAAACCTCGGACAATCAATCAAAAACGGGATGGTAAAAAGTTTTGAAGTAAAATTTGTAGAATTTCCGTACGGAGCGAAAGCCACTGAAAAAATGATATTACATTAACATCCGATCTATGAATAAAAATATATTGTTGATCATACTATTGTCACTCGGGATGCTCGCTATCGCATTTTTATATTTTGATAAGAATATTTCAGAACAATCCTTGGAAAAATTTGCCACTCTAACTGAAAGTGATCCGTTATTTTACTCTCCCTTTTTCGATCATGAGGCGTTTGCGACCAGTCTCGAAGCTCTAAAAAAATCTGAAGACGCACTAAAAAGTTCTATTATTGCAAACATCACAGCCGCTGATGCCGAATATACCTCTACGTTCGTTCGTATATATGAAGAACATGATTTATTTCCTCATGATTTTTTGAAGGAACTAGGATCAGTTTCCTTGGCTACAGAAGCTTTTTTGGAAGATAGATCAACCCAGAACGCGGAAGCTCTCATCGCTTCATATGAACGCGCGAGCGACGCTTATCTAGCCTCAGCCCAATCAGGCACAGCCGTCTTTGATGCTATTGATAGCTATACGAGGTCTAATCGGTCTTTGCTTTACTTTTTTGTCGATAGCTTCACCAGCACTAATTTGGTAAGGAGTGATTATGAGTTAATAGAAAAAAACGCTTTAGCTCTGATTGAAGAAGTAGAAAGACGAAAAGATTGTTTATATGGAAAAAATTCTTGTGAAGGTAACTCAAAACCAAAAGAAGATGACTTCTTCACTGCCCTATCTACCACTACTGAACTAACAAGCTCGGAAGCTCTGTTTACGGCGAGCACACTGCCAGGACAAAGTGGACAAAATGATCTTCGAGAGGTCCGTGGACCTTACCCGGCCACTTCATCATGTTGGGGAGAAGACAATGGATCACACTGGCTCTATTTGGTTTATATAACAAGAGAAGGTAGGCCACCGTACGTGATGCCTAAATTGGTCGACCAAAATTATTATCGTATTGTCTATCCTTCAAGTACTGATCCGATTAGTGAAGCGGTTAGATCTAGAGGTTTGTCTTTCTATAGCCAACTTGAAACTACTACTTACGAATGTACGGATCTGACATTCTATCCACGCCTATTAGCTTTAGATTTGGTTAAAAAACACGCTGAAGAAAATCAGGTCAGTGAAGCAGAATTAGCCAACGACCCGAGATACCAACTATTCGCAGAAAATCAGTTCGGTGTACTTGGTCCGGCCTTATCTGTTGTATCTTCTTACACCGACATCCTAGAAGCTTCACAACATACGAGCAACAATCTTGTTATTTCCCCTCAGTTTCTATTTACGACTCGCTCGGCTTACTCGCTGACTTTTATGCCTTTTGCTCGCTCAATTTGGCGCATAGAGGAGACACCGCGCTATCTTCACCCGCAAGAAGATCGAGCACAAACCGGAATGCGCGATGGTTTTATGACCTATACTGAACTAAAAGCTAAGAATTATAGTGATGAGGCCATACGTGCTGCCCACCTCAATCAGCAAGAGCTCATAAACTCAGTCAGAATAGACTAAATTTCTGACACCACTCCTGATTGTGCTCGAGAGATTGTCCACAATCACACGACACCTGTCGCTTTAACATAGCGCTCAGACAAAAGTTTGTACGAGCGAGAACGAAAAGCCAGAAGAGTAACTAAGAGACCGATAACTCCCGAACAAATAAACACAAGGGCAATGCCTCGATCGAGTCCGGTACCAAACCAACTACCGATCAAGTCAACACCACTTCCTGTTGTCATAAATGGAATGAAGAAAAATTGTGCAATTGGGCCAATCAAAAACGCCGTAATCGGTGTTGCCGCAGATTCGATACTTTGTGCAAAACCAAAGACCCTTCCCTGCTTCTCGTACGGCACCACGGATTGTATGAGCGTATGTTCAGTCGCTTCAATAAATGGCACCAGAGTCATCCAGATCATCATGCCGATTGCGAGCAAGATTACTGATGGTTGGATAGTAAAAAAGATACAAGTCGTCCAAGTGACTACGTTGATAAGTAGCATGAGCCGAAGCGGTCGTGAACCGAGACCGTATTTGGCGATATAACTACTGCCAAAAATAAAACCGAGACTCAAGAAAGCAAACATGATTCCCCACGTCTCCACAGAGACTAAAGACAGACCGTAGGCATCCATCAACGCCATAAATACACCACCTAAGAAATTATTGAATGTTGTGAAGAAAATCAGACCAAAGAGACCAGGGACGGAAGCAATGATAGCTATGACTGCTTTAATATTAAAGTGTGCCTCTGGTACTGCATTTTCTGCCGCCTCCGATACCGGCTTTGTTTCCAAAAAACGAACCGTGCATATGTGTCCGAGCACGAGAAGTGTCGTCATAACCGCAAACCACAAAGCCACGTGCATGCCATACAGGCCAATAACCAATCCACTAAGAATTGACGTAAGCGCGAAGCTGATACCGTTCGTGGCACCGATCATGCCATTCGCTTTGTCTTTACCCTCAGAGAAAAGCATAGTCACCGTTGTTGCCAAAGCAATCATGCGCAAATTGCCCGCAACGCTACCGATCATCAAAATCACTATCAACATCCAGAGATGAACTGAAGATGCTTGAGAAAACACTTCGTACGGCGTAGAGAAAAACAATACCGCTCCAATACCATAGGCTATAAGCGATATCACACTTGAAGCGATCATGGCTGTACGTTTTTTGTAGCGATCAACTACACTGCCAAACAGAAAGGCAAAGAGCATGTTTGCCACCGCAAAGATTCCTGCAATAAAAGACGTGGCCAATACCGATTGGGTTTCCAAAAACACCCAAAATGTAAGAGCGAACCAAACAAAGGCGTTGGCGACCGAAGCCACCAACGTGTTAGCCAAAAGATGGTAAAAGATTTTTTTATTTTCTCCCATACGAACGCTCCATTGTATACTACTTACTTTTCAACAACTAGTCTTTTCTTTTTATAAGTAAAATCGGGTTAAAGTAGCGAAAATTAAAAGCCTGGGGTACAGTAATCCCTAGACCGGTAACCTTGAAAGGAATGCGCTTTGTCTAAACTCTTCGGCATCCTTACGCTTATGATCTCTATCTTCGCGGCAACCGTCCGGGCGGATGAGATTGTGGTGAACTTCAGCACAGCAACGCTGGAGTACATCCGGAATGGTCAAGTACTCTTTTCAACCTCGGTCGTCCTGCCAGCAAGGGACTACTATCCTGTTCCCATCGCCGGCACGGTGGAAAGAGCTTCTATGGGACCAACCTGGGTTCCCACGCGCAATATGCACCGCGATCACCCTGGACGATACAGGCGATCGTATGGCCCATACCAAGCTGGCAACGCCATGGGGCACTGCAAGCTTGAGATCGACTTCGGCGGAGCCGAAGCGCAACATCCCATCCTGAGAACAGTTCGTATCCACGGTGCTGCAAAGCCGGAAGATCTCGGTGCACGGCTGTCGCGGAGCTGTATCCGTATCCCGGATGCTGTATGTCCAACTTTGGTCGAGGCAACCAACGCGGCCACTAGTCTGGTGCAAGTATCATTTACTTACACCCACTAAGCGCATCAACGGCGCGAACCCAACGGGTTCGGGCCGTTTCTCATTATAAAAAATACCATCATGGAGTGCCGCGACGTTGTTCTATGTAGATAATGCGCCAGTATTTCCTGCCTAAGAAAAAGCCGAACACAACGCCACTAAGAGAAAGTACTGCTCCACCAATACCATGAAATAGCCACCAGTATTCGGAGAGCCAGCTCTCCCCTGCCGCCAGCTGACGCTCAACCATGACTAATGCCGGTATCTCAAGCGCCGCATGCACCAGCATGCTCAACAAAAACCCCAAAACCATGAACGCTCCGATATAAAAGACTCTTTTCATATACTTATTTTACCTTATAGAAAAAGATTCATAGTTATGATTATCCAGAATTATCTTTATATTTTCACAAGTTACAGAAGTGACGTAATACAATAATATTAAATATTGTCAATATTGTTACATGTGTGTTTAGTGGTATGGTGGTGGCGCCTAACAAGCATCCAGAACTGCTTGGAGAATATACACTGAGCAGAGTCAGGTTCTTCCAACCCAACACAACACAGAAAGGCAGAAGATGTCACAAGTCAAAATTCCTGCTTTCTTGGGTCGCTTCTTCAGCGCTGTGACGCTGATGCTGGTGACACTTCTTCCGGTGACAGCGGTTGCCGGCGGCGACAAGGTGGAGTTCACTCTGGACGCCGCCGGAATGTCCGAGCTCGTACGCGGCCTCTCCAGTGGCAGAATCACCGGTGAAGGAATCGCCCTGTTCGGCCACACCGGGGATTTCAAGCTCAACAACAGCGGTCGGCGGGGAGAGCTGAGCGCGTCAGCTTTGATCCAGTCGGTGCGGGCAGCCACGGCCACAAATGGCATCATCGCCAGTCTCGGTACCAACGATCGTGCCCATATCGCCTTCGGCGGCCTACGGGGCGAATTCTCCAGCGAAGGTATCGTCGCGGCCACTGGGCGAGAGGCCCAGGTCACGGCGGCCGTCTTGGGCACCATCGAGCTCGGAAGGAAGTACGCTGGCAACAACAGGAGAACCGCGACGGTCCGTCTGCAGGACACGACTTCGGCCAGCGCGCGCGACCCGCACTTCGCTGGATTCGCGGTCCACCGGAGGATATCGGCATCCACCAGAAGGTGACACTGTCGTCGACCCCCCAACTCACGTTGGGGGGTTGCTTTTTTATTTAATTTATTGTATAAGTCTACCCGAAGAACCTTGCTCTTAATTTTGGTCTTCAAAAACCCACCCAGAGGGAGACAAAAGCATGTTCAAGCGGTTAATGGCTTTTACGGCTATGCTGGCGCTGACGCTGGCGATGTCTGGTTGCGCCCCTAGCGCCAGCCTCACCAACCAGGAACACACGGGTCCTTACGGGGAAAAGCTCCAATCGATGATATTCACGGCCAGCATGAACGGCGACTACTATGCCGACATGACCTTGGTCCGAGAAGATGGGGCCGTCTACGCACATCTGCAAGGCTCGGGACGGACAGTCCCCGGCCAAATCGCCGACTTCGGGAAGAGTCTCGGCCTGACTGTGGTCGACGTGGTCGGTGGAAGGATCATCGCCGAGGCAACCAACGGGACCGAATACGAGTTCGATATTTCGCCCGTCAACGTCAACCAAGGGCCGACCAACGTCAATCGTGTCGATAACCGTGTCGCCGTGCGATCGAATCGCGACTTTCCGGCGATCACTCTGACTGTTCCCATCGAACTGCAGGGGCGGATTTCTGCCCTGCTGGAAGAACGCGGCTATCTTCGCCGTGACCGAGGTAGGTCATAGACCGATTCCTCAACAACTCAAACGGAAGGAGAAGTCATGAACAAACATCTGCAGAAATGGATCGCGATCTTGATCCTCGCGTGCGCCGTCCCCGCAACCGCCCATGCCCAGAACGGACCCACGGCGGACTGCTACAGCGAGGACCGGTCGGAGTGTCCGCCGATGCCGCGGCCGGACCGGGAGAATTATCCCCCACCTCCGCGGCCAGACTACATGAAGTAAGTCGACCTCGTAAACCGACCGAACAAGAAGGGAGGCATCATGTATGCCTCCTTTTTTATTTTCAACCACTGTGCACTAGAAGTGCACAGATTTTTGTTATTGCTGACTGAAG
>CAZSDR010000047.1:0-5875 GCA_964605695.1 uncultured Candidatus Saccharibacteria bacterium
TACAGCCACGCGCGCGTACCAATGCGCTTACTCAAAGGACGACTCTGCCAAGACTCTGCCAAGACCAGAATGTGTACCTCTTCAAAGGCGTAGGTAAGTGAGGCGAGCTCCATCCGTAGTGGGGTGTCGTTTTCAATCATAGACACGTCGGTGGTGATGAAAAGCACTCGTGATAACGAGCGTTCATAAGCCGCCGGAGCTACCGGAGGCTGTGAAAGAGCCTTAGATACGAATATATCTTCAGGTTTGTGTTCTCTCTTATGCTCTCCGTGCTCGATTGCCTTCTCCAGATCAACATCACCAACATCGGAAGACTCTTTTTTGTACAGCACGCCATCATGATTGAGTAAAGAACTCGCCATATGTTACATAGTATAACCTACCATGTTTCTGGCCCGCATAGCCTGCATTTATACAATCTTCAACCAAATACTAATTGGGGTCATTGCTCACGTACTGCTTCTAGCTCATCAAGGAAATCATCGCTCGCAGCCTTTTCAGCCATACTGAACGTAAAGGAATTTTGTGCAAAAGCTGTTAAATCCTTAGGATCGGCCAGAAGCTCCCGAGCCTGATCCTCCTCTCCGGTATAGGTGAGAAGAGCGGCATAGAGAATCCGCGCCTGCTGATATCCCGGCGCCAGATCATGAGCTTCTTTAAAGAAGACCATGGCTGTCTCCATATCTCCAGAGTTCAACTCGATAACTCCTTGTTCAACAATAATCGATGGTTTTCTTGGAGACAAAGAATGGGCGATCTCTGCCTGTTGTCGTGCCTCATTATACATACCCGCAACCTGATACAGATTAGCTAAGAAGATATGTAAACGAGCGTCTCCCGGCTTCTTTTCCACGAGTTCAATTAAAGCCTCACCGGCTACCTTTAGAAAGGCTTCCTTTTCCGCTGGGTCCAATTCTGGATTACGTATAATCTGTGTCGCCTGCTGAACCATTTGTTCAACAATCTCTTGTTCCCCAAAGCCACCACGGCCCAGCGCCCTTTCAAAACCATCCAATCGTTCCGGAACTGTTCGCCCGCGCAAACCATCAATAATGTCATTAGCCGCCAGCATTGACGGAACATTCACGTAATACACGGTCGCGATGGTAGCCACTAAAACTATAGGAGTTACCATTTGTGTCACTATCTTTCTATCTATAGAGAATTCCTGAACCGCCCTAATAGGGGTAGATACGGTTGAATGAATCAGTGCTAACAATACTCCATAGAATATGTAGCTGATGATGTTGTCGAAAACCACCACGTTATGGATGAGATACCCAACTAACAACCCTATCAGAACCGCTCTCTCCAAAACATTGAAAAAGGGATCCGCTTCTTTCCTCCACAAAGGTAACCAAAATAAGTAATAGAGTACCGCCGCTATAATACTGAAATACGCCAAGAAACCGAGTACACCAGCAGAAATGAGCCAATCAAGGAATATATTATGGACTCGATCAAACCACTGCTCTTGATCATAAAGAGCTGGATCGTAATTCTGATTGAAGACGAAATTGAAATTTCCGTGACCCCATCCGAGAAAAGGTCTATCTTTAATCCCTTCTATTGTTAGGGTCCAGATGGTACTACGAACAACCAAGTCCTCCTTGAGATCAATGTTGGCTATGCGCCTAAGAGCAGTATTGTCTTGAACAAAAGCAGAATCACGTGCCGCATAAAAGCTGCCGGCCAGTACCAACAACAGTAAAACCCCGCCAATAGCAACTTTTCGATATTCTGGGAAACGCGCACCAAAGATTGCCACGTAGAGTACGGTCACAAATGACCCTCCAACCAACCCGAGAAAAGTGCCGCGTGTACCAGTCAGTAGTAGGACACTTACAAAGAGCACCATTGCCGCCGCGTATGTAAACCGTGACCATGGATTACACGAACGTATAAATAGAAAAGCAGAAAAGAATATGTTAAATAACATGTAGACGGCCATGTAAGCCGCGTTACCTAATGTGCTATCAACACGACCCGTCTCCCCGTCACTAATATCAGCTAACCCTCGTAACGCTACAAAAGCAGCGACTCCGACAGAAGTAGCTAGAAAAGCGTTCCATGTTTTAGAACTAAAACGCATACTACCCAAAACCAAAAAGAATAATGCAAGGTGTATAAGAGTAACTACACCATCCATACGTTCGTAGTTACTCCAAAAACTAGTGGCCACATTCTCGCCAAACACGGCGGCTGTACATATAACCACTATAAAAGTCGACATCCCTGCCATAACCCAAGAAAAACGAGGTCTATACCGTTCATCAAACAGAGCCAACAAAAGCCAAGAACCAAAGATTAACTCAACAATGATGCGAAAAGCGAAGTTTTTGCCCGTAATGTACGGAAAAAATAGTTCGTTCGTAACGACTAACGGTAAAAAAAGTATTAAAAAAACTCCACCATAGACTAGGACTTGCAGTATGTTCTTCATATACTCGTCACTATATCATAATCAATACACAATAGAGATTAGTAATAATTTCTTGGCCAAAACTGTTATACTCTTGAAGTATCATGAGAGGAATTGTCAAAAATAGTCTTGCGAGACTACAAAGATACGCCCAAACCGACGTGACTTACCTTATTAAAGGTGGGTTTTGGTTAGGCGTTGGTCATATTGCTCAAATTTTTGGAGGCGTTGTTGTTACTATAGTACTTGCTAATACCATCGAAAAAAATGACTTGGGACTTTATCAATTTGTTCTAGCCACGGCTAGTATACTTGGTGCTTTTACACTGACAGGACTAGCAACTTCTATAACTACAGCAGTAGCGAAAGGAGACGAGGGCGCTCTCCGAAGCGGAGTACGAGCTAAGCTTAAATGGAATACTTTTATCGTTGTCGCAAGTGCCATAGTAGCTGGGTATTATTTTTGGCAAAATGATAGCATACTCGGTATTTCATTCCTGATTGTCGGCGCTCTGACCCCGTTTATCGAAAGCTTCCATCTCTACCAGCAGTACCTGATTGGTAAACAAGAATTCCAATACAATGCCTACTTAAGTGTCATTCGTAAGGCGATACCGGCGCTTTCCATTATTAGTACCGTTTTATTTTTCACCCAAGAACCCCTTCAGCTTGTCTTCGTATATTTCTTCAGCAACACTATCTCAATGATACTTCTCTATAAGATGACTGTGTGGCGCTATCAACCGCCGTTATCAGAAAATTTTTCCGACACCATACGATTTAGCAAGCATTTAAGTGTTATGAACCTAGCTGGCCGCATCGCAAATAACATAGATAAAATACTCATTTTCCATCATCTTGGTGCGGTAGCGGTTGCTACATACACTATAGCTCAGTTACCTACAAAAGCTACAGGCAATTCCTTCTCGCTTTTGCGGTCGTTGGCGCTCCCTAAATTGGCCAAGCGAGACCTGGCAACCCTGCAAGAAACACTGCCCCGTAAAGTGCGCTTTCTCTTTTTATTGGCAGCCCTGCTTACGGTAGCGTATATTTTTTTGGCACCGTTTGTATTTTCAATCTTTTTTCCTGACTACCTTGACGCGATTATCATATCCCAAGCACTGGCCCTTAGTTTACTCTTTACCCCGCGCATGACATATTTGCATGCCCTAACAGCTCATGAAAAAACTAATTCCCTGTACATTATGCAGGTAGCTCTGCCGGCACTAAAGCTCTTGCTCCTCTACGTTCTCCTACCGATCTACGACATCTGGGGCGCGGTGTATGCTGTCCTCGCCACCGATGCGATCGGCTCGTTAATCGTCTACACATTATTCAAGGTACATAAAACCACGTCAGCCTCATGAAAAAAATTAAGAAATTAATCCCCCGCTCATTGATTACGCTGGCCACCAGGATGCTGGTCCCCTTTTTTAACCTTAAGTATAAAACCTTGAGGATACGATTCGACACCACTGACGCTTCCGTTTTCAGAGACATATTTATATATGGGGACCTGAAACTGCCGCCGTCACTCAAACCAACTGTCATTCTCGATGCTGGTGCCTACGTCGGTTACTCAACACTCTATTTTGCTCATACATATCCTGAAGCCACCATCATAGCAGTGGAACCAGAAGCTTCAAATTTCTCCCAGCTTGAATTACATACGAAGCATCTTCCTCATGTTATTCGAGTGCGCGGCGGTCTATGGCCTACTCATACGAAACTCAAAATAACTGACCGCGGGACAGGGCATTGGGGATTCCGTGTCACAGAAGTGCCTGGGGATTCTGACTATGATGTTCAGGGCTACACAGTTTTGGATATACTCAGTATGTATCAATTAAGTCATCTTGATCTGCTCAAATTAGACATTGAAGGTTCTGAAAAAGAACTGTTCTCACGCAACTACGACGAATGGCTCCGTCTTACCCAGAATATATTGGTCGAATTTCACGAACGAATTGTTCCCGGCTGCACACAAACGGTTCAAAAAGCTTTTCTCTCAGAAAGCTGGAAAATGTCCAAGTTCGGTGAAAAGTTTCTGTTTGAAAGAACCAATGAATAGCATGAAAATCTGTTTTATCGCACCTCGCATACACACCAACCAAAATGGCTGGATAGACGTCCTTAACAAACATGGCCACCAGGTTGCATACATAATTCTTTCGGATCACTCTGAAACAATCAAAACTAAATCAGTAACGACATACAGTTTAGATTCGACGAGTGTACCTTTATTTATAAGAATAATAATATACTTTTACTATGTATTACGCGGCAAACATGCTCGACAGTCGCCCAATAGAATTCCTGATTACGGCCAATTAAAAAATTACATTCGTGAAATTAATCCTGACATAGTTATAGTAAGAGATGTATTATTACCACTTTCTTTATTGAGTTTTTGGATTTGTAAAAAACAAAAAATTCGGGCGACGCACTATAGCCAACAACCTCTAGAAGATAATGAACGTCTAATGGTACGTTTTTTGAAAAAAATAGGTTTAGTACCAAAACACAGAATTACCCCTGTCAAAAAAAATCCAGACCTAGAATACAATAAAAAAACTAACACGTATTACGTTCCCCTTATTACTACTACCCCAGCTGGCATTATTGACAGAGAATACTGTCCGAACCAAATTCCCCGCTTGTTATTTATTGGCAAATTTTCCCTAGCCAGGAAAAACCATTTATTATTACTAAAAGTTGTCAAGATGTTAAAAAGTGAGTACGAATTCACTATGACAATGATCGGTCGCTATAAATCAGGAAAAGACCGATATACAAAAAAAGTAACGTCCTATCTGGAGGAACACAAACTAAAAGACATAGTAACAATTAAATACAATGTCCCATTTAATGAAATGCGTGAGATTTATAAATCCCACGATATATTAGTACTACCAAGCGTTGATGAGCCCTATTCAATATCTGTATTAGAGGCAATGAGTCATGGTTTGCCTGTAATACATACCGATACGAGCGGAGCGCAATACCTGATTCGACACAGCGGTACAGGAAAAGTAATCAAATCAAATGACGCTCAAGTTCTTGAATCGAGCTTGGCCGGATACCTTCAGGACACAATGCGTATAAAGCAAGAAGGTGTACAAGCTCATACATATGTTCGTGATAATTTTTCGGCTGATGAATTCTACAGACTTTTTTCAAAAGCGCTAAACATATGAAAAACATCCGATTACTCACAAGAAGAATCCTCGAGATCAAACCGGCTGGTTTCGTCGCATCCAAATGCTTCCACGGCTATATTAAATTTACTACTTGGTGGAAATATGGCCGACACTATCAGTCTCCTATCAATCCCTTTAAAATCACTTGGATTGATATAAACTCAGTTCAGTTAATTCTTGAACCTGGTGCCTTAAAAATAAATAGATACACATCACAGATTAGTGATGGAGACTGGGACCAGATTAAGGTGTC
>CAZSDR010000048.1:0-5820 GCA_964605695.1 uncultured Candidatus Saccharibacteria bacterium
ACATCAATGATGGTTACCCAGTCTTGGCGTGGGTAGTGATGGGAGAGGACACTGAATTGGTATGGCTTGGATTCTCTGGAGAAGAGCCTGAAGAAGAGAGAGAATCTAGACCAAGCAGAAAGCGCGCTCAGCGAGCACTGCCAGCCGGTACTTATACCTACAACGCTACTACTGGTACCGAGACGGGCTCTGCCACTGTCCAAGGAATAGTGAATCAATATCGTGATCTCTTTATGCAAGCGCACGGTATGGGTATTCCGTTGCCACAGATAGTACTCGATATACTTGGTCTGTCTGGTACAGGTACAGGAGATGCTCCTAACACCGTCCGTGATCTCACCATTGGCATGACAGGAGAAGACGTCCGTTCTCTTCAGACTCTCCTCATGGCTCAAGGCCACTCTATCCCAGCAGGGGCTACTGGTTTATTCGGCTCACAAACTGAATCTGCTCTCTCTGCCTACCAATCAGCCAATGCCATCTCTCCAGCCATCGGTTACTTCGGACCTGCGACTCGGGCCTTTATGAAAGCAGCTGGGTTGGCCGGTCTGTGGTGGTAAATGAATGCATTATTTAATCAAGTTGTACTATAATAATTAAAAAATATATGAAGAAACATGTAATTAAGTTAGCAGGAATCGGTTTGGCAGTTTTTGCGGCCTTGGTCGCAGTCACTGTAGCTGATATCAAAACTAACGATAGTGCAGTTGTTGCAGATGCCGCCACAGAAGACGTCAAAAGCTCCGAATCATTTGCTTGTGCTGCTGATTTGCTCGCTGAAGACGAAACTTCAGTAATTGCAGCTGCGTACAGCGAAGCTGGTTCTGCAGAATGTATGTTCGTTGGTTGCGGTGGTATCTTCTAAGTACACCATCCCACTAAGGGCAAAACAAAAAACGCGTGATACGCGTTTTTTGTTTTGCCCGAGGTGGTCTCATTTTTTCTTTTGTTTCAGATACTTTTTATCTTTGAGCTTTTCTGGTAATAAGCTGTCCTTATCATAAGGCTCATAACCTCGACCATACCCAAGATCTTTCATGAGCTCAGTTGGGGCATTGCGAATCTTGAGTGGAATAGGAAGATTGCCAAACTTTTTGACGTCATCAAGCGCGGCGAAATACGCGTCATACGAACTGCGGTCTTTAGCTGCTCCTGCCAGATATGTAGTCCCATGAGCGAGATTAATAGCGGCTTCTGGTAAACCGACTGTTTCCACCGCCCGAAAAACTGCGTTTGCTACGACTAGGGCGGTCGGTTGAGCCAAACCAATATCTTCAGAAGCGAAGATAACCATCCGGCGAGCAATAAATTTTGGATCTTCTCCACCTTCTACCATTCTGGCTAGGTAGTAAAGTGCTGCATCAGGATCACTGGCTCGTAGGCTTTTGATAAAGGCTGAAATAGCATCGTAATGTTCTTCACCTTTCTTATCAAACCGCACGAAAAGTTCTTCAAATGCCGCCTTGAGATTCTCTCTAGTAATTTCTCCGTATAGACGTTGTGTATTTTCAAGAGCCGATAGCGCTATGCGCGCATCGCCGTTCGAGAATTGAATAAGCCAATCGAGAGCCTGTTTGGGAACTTTAATCTTGGTACGTTTGATTATCTTTGTCAGTTCTTCGTCATCCAGACTCTTAAGGACAAACACGCGACAACGTGAGAGCAGGGCCCCGATTACCTCAAAGCTGGGGTTTTCAGTAGTAGCGCCGATCAAAGTTAATTGTCCGGACTCCACGTAGGGCAGGAGAAAATCCTGCTGAGCTTTGTTGAAACGATGTATTTCGTCGAGGAAAAGCACTTTGGGTCGTGAATCAAGGAGAGTATCAGACTCGTTTACGATTTTACGAATGTCATCTTTGCCAGCAGAGACAGCTGAAAGCTCAAACATTCGGGCATCAAGCGCTTTGGCATAAATACGGGCAAGGGTGGTTTTACCGACACCAGGCGGGCCCCATAAGATAAAAGAGAAGAGTAATGTATCTGTTATGGCTTTACGTAAGGGACCTTTTTTACCAACCAAATGCTCTTGTCCGACAAATTCCTTGAGATTTTTTGGTCTGATCTTTGAAGCGAGCGGTTCCATGGCTTTAGTATCTCATTTTCGTCAGTTTGATTCCATGTGAGGCTTTAGAAGAAGAAAGCGATACTTGCAATTATTATAAAATTGTGCTATAATATTTTTGAAGGTCCTTTTGAAAGGAGGGCGACATGTACAGATTGCTTTTGGTGTTTGTGCTTGTCGCTTGCACGAACAACACCGAGCAAAAATACCCAAGCACTGAAACAATGCAGGCAGGTCTCTACCCCGACACTGCTATGCGTGAGCAAATGTTGGGCTATATAGAATGGATTACGGCCCGTTCTGATCTGGTGTACAAAGGCGAGCAATTGCCTTTGCTCGTCTATTTTGACCGCGACCATCTCAGTGCAATCAATATGGACGCCATGTATGTAGGATATGTCTATGGTGACAGAATTTTCAGCCAGTTGTTGCTGCCGAGAGGGACGCTCTCGGCAGAGGATAATTCGAAAATCGTGCATGAGATGGTGCATTACCTGCAAGCGATGAACGGCCGGTTTGTGACAGACTCCTGTTTGCAGATAGAAACAGAGGCCTATCGGCTTCAGCAGGAGTGGATCAATGAACACCACCAGCGAGACTGGCGGTATAGCATCAACGGATTAGGGCTTAGTGTCGCGACTTGTGAGCGGTTGTCTGGGGTGTGGTCTACCGAAAGGTAGGCCACACCATTTTTTTATCCTATACAATCCGATCTGGATTAACCTCAATTTTTATTGATGGTGGCAACGTGCGTAACAAATTCATTAAGTTTAGGTCTGGCCAATCTGCTTTTGGTACACGCAGAAGTCCATAGCGTGTTACTTTTTCTTTAGTGCTTACGGGGTCATTGTAGTAGACGATTCGATGTTCTGGCAGGTGAGCATCAATCATACTTTCGAGGGAATTGGTTTCGCTTTTTGTGCCCTCGAGAGTTAGTAATACAAATACTGAAAAAGGCGGGTAGGAAAGCTTCTCCCGTATATGTATTTCGTTGGTATAGAGAGGTTCAATAAAACCTTTTTCAGCATACTTAAGAAGCGTGTCAGGGGAAGTATTCGTCTGTACGATACAAGAAAGAGAAACTTTCTCACGTAGGGTATAGATCAAAGATAAAGTAATTTCGTCAGATCGCCAGGTTTTCTGCGAACGAGCCGCTTCGTAAGAGGTGATAACCGCGAGATCAATAGTGTTCTCAAGATAGGGAAGAGCCATGCTTGTACCAATCATAATCACTCCCTTAGTCTCACTAAAACGTTTGCTGAGTGAGATGGCTTTGTGGGCAGTGCCTGCGGTGGTGTGATCAAAAACCAGCACGTCTGTCTTTGGCCATAACTCCTTCACATCAGTTTCAGCCTGCTGAATACCTATTCCGTATTCCTTTAGCCGCCAACCGCCACAGTTGGGGCAGACATCAGCGGCGCGCACCTTGTCTCCTGAAGCGAAGCAAACAAACCATCGTTTCTCAACTCCATTTTCATAGGTGCGTAAAAGACTATACGGTGCGCCGCTTTCCGGTGAGCGAAATAAATAACCGCAGTCGTAACAAATGACAGCTGGAGCAATGCCACGACGAGCAGCGTATAAAAACACTTTTCCTTTTTGTTCAAGTACGCGATCGATACTTTCTTTGGTTTCCGGAAGTAATATAGAGTACTTTTTTTCATTTATTTCTCTTGGTTCTCTCTGAATAACCTGAAGCGGGGTGGTGAAATTGAAGCGCACAACTTCTTCGTCAAACGTAGCGTATTTTTCTTCACGTCGCATCCACTCGTCTTCAGTTCGCACCAGAGCGTCTGCGAGCAAGATTGGTACCGACATAATGCGGGCGTAGACGGCGCACACTTCTCGAGCGTCGAGATACGGGCGTATCTTTGATACATAATACGGACTCCCTGAGCGATCAATAATGATCTGACCCAAATCATGCCTGGGCAAAAAAGCGTATGCGGGAGTAGTGATGATGAGTTTCGGTTCACTCGTGTCAGCAAAGGCTTTGTACGCACTGGTTAGATTCGATTTGGTCGCTGTATTTGAAAAAGTAATTACGCGTTTTTCAATGCCTTTAGAAAGTGCCTTTTTCGCTTCTTCTACATATACCGAATGAGGTACTACAACTAGAGTAGAGCTTCCTGATGCAAATGATTGTCTGATCAGGCTCCGATAGGTTCCATAACGCTCTTTGGTGAGAGCGGTCAGTACAGTAGTAGCATATTCGGTGTTTGATGATTTTCTACTTTCACTGTTTGGCAGTTTACGCACACCAGTGCGAATATCCGGAGGTAGGAGTGCAAAGAGAATCGCACCCATCTGTGCTGGGTAGCGCTCCGATAATTTTTGAGCAATTTGCATCAATTCATCAGGAAGTGTGATCTTTTTTTCTTGCGGCGCTAATTTACGCAGTGAAAAAGTGGCCGCGCGCAGAGCGGCTTTAGCGGCCGAGACCGGCTTTTGATCCACCACCAGTCCTAAGACTTCGCGTTGGCGCAGTGGAATGTTCACTAAAGTTCCCACCATCAACTCTTCTGAGCAGTAGTAAGTTAGCGCTCCGACACTGGTGCCGCGCGCGAGGGGTAATACCTCGACGATGAACATATAGTCAGTATAACCCGAGTAATCTCCGAGGTCTAAAGTGGGGAAAAGTGTCAACTAGAACTCCTCTAGATAAGTCACCTTGGCGCCTAAGCTCGTGAGCCTTTCTACCAACTTTTCGTAGCCGCGGTTGATTGAGTAGATATTGCGCAAGACGGAACGGCCTTCAGCGCCCAACATAGCGATAAGGAGAATCGTGGCGGGCCGCAAGGCGGGTGGGCAGATGAGTTCAGTTGGCTTGAGTTTGGTCGGGCCGGTGATGTAGATGCGGTGCGGATCAGCCAAGACGGTGTCGGCGCCGAGTTTATCAAGTTCGGTGAAATAAATAGCGCGCTTTTCATAGACCCAGTCGTGGATCAGAGTTTGACCTTCGGTCTGAGTAGCGATGACGGCAAAGAAGGGCAAGTTATCTATATTAAGTCCAGGATAAGGGCGAGCGTACACTTTTTCGTGAAGTGCAGTCAGTTTAGATGGTTTAGTAGTAATATCAACTAAGCGTGTACGACCATTTCGACTTACGTATGACTTACTCTTTGTATACTTGAAACCCATCTTTTCGAGCTTTAGCAGTTCCAGTTCAAGGAAGTCGATCGGACAGCGGGTAATCGTGATTGCAGAGCGAGTAACGATAGCGGCTGCCAGGAAAAACATTGAGTCGGTCGGATCTTCAGAGAGTTCATATTCGATGGTCTGATTGATTGTTTTTACTCCCGTTACCGTCAGTGTGGTTGTGCCAATACCCTCAATTTGCACACCACAGAGCTCCAGGAAATAACAAATCTCCTGCACCATGTAATTGGCTGAAGCGTATTTAATAACGGTAGTCGAAGGTGTTAAGGCGGCGGCGAATAGTGCGTTTTCGGTGACCGTATCGCCTGATTCATAGAGAATTATCTCAGTTGGTTTTTTTGGTTTGCTTTTGACGACAAACGCGTCGTCAGTAGTTTTTATATCGACGCCAAAATGCTCAAGTGCATAAAAATGCGGCATTACCGTTCGGCTGCCGAGCTTGCAACCCCCAGACTGGGGGAGGGAGAAGTTTCCGAGTTTATGGAGAAGGGGGCCAAAGAACATGACAAAGCTTCGTGTGCGCCGTGCCGCTTCGACGTTGAAGTTTTTTATTTCAAGGCGCCGCGGCGGCGTGATAAGTACATCAGCGCCTTACCATA
>CAZSDR010000049.1:0-5777 GCA_964605695.1 uncultured Candidatus Saccharibacteria bacterium
CTTTCTTGACCTTCAAAGAGGAACGGTTTGGTGACAACACCGACAGTGAGGGCGCCGCTCTCGCGAGCAATCTTGGCGATCACTGGAGCAGCGCCGGTACCAGTACCGCCGCCCATACCGCCAGTGATGAAGATCATGTCCGATCCTTTGAGTGCGTTGGCTATTTCTTCGCGCGTCTCTTCAGCGGCGCGACGACCCATATCGGGATTACCACCGGCACCAAGACCACGAGTGAGATTTTTTCCGACGTGAATTTTTTTCTTTGCCAGTGAATGGTGCAAGTCTTGTGCATCGCTGTTGACGGCGATGAACTCAACCCCTCTAATTTTTGAGGCGACCATGTGGTTGACTGCGTTGTTTCCTGAACCACCGACACCAACCACTCGGATGCGTGCGAATGATTCAACGTCTGATTTTATTTGTTCCATAGCAAGAATATTAATGACCTCACTCCAAGCCCATCCCGAGGCGCGGAAACTAGTAAGTGCCAACATCATACACGCAGCAAATCTGACTGTCACTATATTGACAGGTTTCTCTTTCGTGTGATTGACAATTTAGCGGAACGTGCCAAAACGTCCTGATATTTCGTTTCGCTTCATTCGGTAACGCTCATCGTATACCCACCATACGCCTCGCGCTTCCTCCTTCAAAGCGCGACAAAGCAGATCGCGATTTTCGGTAGTTCCTAGGGGAGGAATTGGCTAAACCATTTCAGAATATTATTCTTAGTATGCTTGGCAATACTAATAGCAGATTCGTCCGTCTCGTCACTGGCGCCCCACATACACAGACCATAAGCGACAGCCCAAGAAGCGTCACGTACTTTTCCATTTTGACCGGGATCAAGAGTTGCAACACGAGCAGGTAGGTTGAGAGCATTCTTAGCAATGTCTTGTATGGAAGCGATTCCGGAACCGCCGCCGGTGAGGATAATACCTGCAGGCAGCATGCCGTCACGGCGGATTTTTTTCAGATGATTATCTATCAATTCGCAGATGTCTGTGATGCGGGCGGCAATAATCTCATCAAGTTTTTTCTTGGTGTAGACGACGCTCGTCATACCGCCTCGTTTAATTTTTTCAGCTTCTTCAATTGGTATCTTAAGTCCGAGTGCAATGTCGTTAGTGACATCGCTCGATCCGATAGGGAAGACTTTTATGGAAATAGGTAAACTGTTTTCAAAGACCGCGATGGAGACAGTCTCAGCTCCAATATTGGCAAGAACACAACCAGCTCGTTTTTGAGCTTTGGTGAGCATGACAAAACTCGCCGCGAGTGGTGCTGCCATAATGTCTTCAATCGCTACGCCGGCATTTTCAATCACGCTGATAAGGTCATTGAGATGCTGTTCAAAGGTGGTTACAAAAAGCGTCTCAACTTCAAGTTTTACGCCCCGCATACCTTGCGGTTTACCAAGTACCAATTCTCCGTCGATACGGTACGAAAGGGGAATTGCATTGAGGATTTTTCGATTCGGTATCAGATCCATTATTCGCTCTTCACTGTTTTGCATCGCCTTTTCAACATCAAGAGGAGTTATCTCTGAATCAGCTCGGGAAGTGATAATCTCACCTTTAGATGTAAGTTCGTCGATTCCAACTCCTCCCAAGGCTACGTAGGCACGCTTAACTTCGATCCCGGCGGTCTTTTCTGCCTGCGCCACGGCCAAACGCACGCTTCTCACCGCCTCAGCTTCGTTTACGACATATCCGTTACGTAACCCGCTTGTTTCAGCGTAGCCGGTACCAATAATCTGTGGAAGGCTACGGCCAGATTCGCCTTTAGGTACACGAACAATTACTACCTTCACTTGGTAGGTGCCTACATCAATACCAGTAATAATACGATCTGCCATAATAAAACTCATCTCAATAATACCACAGGGTTTTTAGACATACGTTTATATATCTGAGTTGTTTCTGTTTCGTCATCGTCACCCCGCCGTTTTCAGTATAAATCCGCAAAAGCTCGTTCAACAGAGGACTCTATGTCTCACTCACTTTTTCCTATTTCTACTCGAAAACGGTGCGGCTTTGGATTGACGATATTATTGAGAGGAGTTTCAATTCCCTCGTTAGCATCCCCAGTTAGTTTATTTGGTACTTTGTGCAGTATTTTCTCTCGAGAGCTTCCATGGTGCTGCCGTGATCGTGGCCTTTTAAATGGAGAAGGGCGTGTATATATAAGAAAGCCACATGATCTTTGAAATTGCGGCCAAAAGTCTTTGCTTCACGCTTTGCTACAGCTGGTGTAATGATTATCTCACCGACATTTTTTTCAAGTGGGAAGGCCAATACATTTGGAACGTAGTCTTTTTTTCTGAATGTTTGATTGATAGTACGTCCGCGGTCTTTCCCCACAAAAACCAGAGATAATTCATAGGTGGCACCGAGAATATCTGTCTTCATCTTCTCGTAAGGAAGTTTGGGCCAAGGCTGTTTGACTGTACTTAATATGGATAACATAGAAAATGGATCAGGTAATTATACATCAGGGCTGATGCCGCAAGCGGCATCAGCCCTGATGTACCAACGTATGTTGTTTAGCGATGGCTACCACGTGCTGTTCTCTCTTGAACTTTCCCAAGCTTCAGAGCCTTTTCGTAGGTTACTTTCTTGGCCAGTTTCTTAAGGCGGGCGGCTTTCTGCACGTTCTCACTTTTAGTGCGGGTGTAGTAACGAGTCTTCCTGACTTTTGGGACGATTCCCGCACCCTGCACACGTTTAGTAAAGCGACGAATAACGTTCGCGCTGCTCTCGTTTTGATTCCTTTCTACCTGGACGTTTGTTGCCATATGTGGCCGCAAGAGTATCACATCAACCCTCTGTCTGCAAGAGTGTAGAAAGGGGAGGAGGGGTTTTCTAGGTCAGAGCTGTCGCTAAGCGACGCAGTTTTTCAGCTACTCGAGACATCGGGATGTTTTCTTGGTTTCGCTCCACCATATCGCGCATAATCACCGTTCCGTCCACGTATTCTTTTTGGCCGATGATTATGGTGTACGCCACACCCAAGGCTTCGGCTTTACGAAGTTGGGCCGATAATGAGTCATTGGCGAGATCTTGATGGACAGCAATGCCAGACTTGCGGAGTTCGTCTATCATCAAGAGGCTTTTTATCTTAGGACCAAAGCCGAGTTGAACCAAGAATACCGACGGATTTTGTTTGTGTGGACGGGGAAGGCGAGTCGGTATTTTTTTATTCTTTAAGATCGCTACTGCACCCACTGCCGGAATACTCTGACTGGTAGTGCGATGAATGAATTCATTATAACGACCACCTCGTATCGATAATTTCGGATCAGATGTTTTAGAGCCATCTTCTTCAGTGAAGTCGACAGCGAACAGCGCTTCACTATAGCAGTCAGAGTGTCCGATCAGTTTTGGATCGATTTCGTACGGCGCTTCACTCATATCTAAGTACTCGATAATCTCACGGAAGTGTTTGCGGCTCTGGTCGGTGAGGTATTCGAGTGGGTTTGGTGAACGAAAAGCCAAATCATGTTCTTTTTCAATCAAATACATTAACGCTGACAGAGCGTGCTCCTTCATGAGCTCGCGAGCTGCCTCTGGCATCTCATCCAATCTTTTTCTCAAGTAATTTGTCAGCTCTCGCACGTATCTTTGTGCGGAGTCGCGATCGCCAATAGAATTGATACGGATGGTCGGTTCAGACAGACCCAGTTCACGCGTAAAGGCTCGGAGTAATTGAATGATGATAGCTTCGCCGATGCTCTTTTCTACGTTATAGATATGGAACGCGATTGCGCTGTCTCCGGTGCGAGGCACTGATTCAATCGAGTAAAACAAAACTGGACCTTCTATAGAATGGAGTTTACCCTCACAAAATTGCTGTGCGCCTCCGGAGAGAAGTCCAAAAAGAGAATCTTGTCGTCGTTTTTGTGAGCTGGCGTCGTATTCAAGTTTCTTAGAACATTCAAGGCATGCTGGATTTTTTTTCGATACCTCTAGGTGCGAAAACCCAAAATGTTCAGCGGTTTGCGCTCCAAGCTTCAAAAAATCTGTGGCCGTGATATCCATAGTAGTGTGTGTGACTTAAGGACTAACCATTTCTAATGTGATTGGTGTGCCGCTCAATGATTGTTTTCCGGGGAAGACATTGAGCTCGTGAAGAGGAAAGAGTCTTACTAATGCCCGACCGACAATGTGTTCTTCTTGTAAAGTACCCCAAATGCGTGAATCGGAACTCTGATCCCGATTGTCACCCATAACGAAATATTCTCCGTCTTCGAGTGTCTCTTCGATATTTACACTGGCTTCCATTGATTTCACGTATGGCTCCTCAAGAACGATGCCTGATTCATATTCGTCCGTATACAGTGTGACTTTTCCATTTTCGATCTTAATAGTGTCTCCAGGAAGAGCGATGATGCGCTTAATGAAGAATTTTGAGGTGTCTCTTGGGTACTTAAAGATAATCACGTCACCACGTTCCGGTTTGCTGAAATAGTAGCTGGCTTGGTCAACGATGAGATATTCGCCAGAATGAAACGTATCTTCCATCGAGGCACCGGAGACGATAAATGGCTGGGCGATAAACGTGCGAATAGGCACTACGATGATAAGAGCTATAAGAGCGAACTGAAGTATTTCAAAGAGTGGATTCGTGGTTCGCATAGAGAATAGAAATAATTTCAGAGTAGTATACGCGAAGTTCATTTTCAGTACAACAATGAACCCGTAAAATCGCAATCTGCTTCGTTGCGCTTCTCTCGACAACACTCATCGTATAGACATACGCCTCGCGTTCTCTCACTCGCGC
Organism: uncultured Candidatus Saccharibacteria bacterium; assembly: GCA_964605695.1. Taxonomy (GTDB): domain Bacteria; phylum Patescibacteriota; class Minisyncoccia; order Phycocordibacterales; family UBA918; genus OLB19. The sequence continues at coordinate 4,783 of CAZSDR010000049.1, forward strand.
GCCTTGCAGCTCATCGATTTTAGCGAATTCATTCAGAATGAAGGGCGTGATAGTATTAGCTTTACATCAATATGCATTATATCGTTGGTCTAGGAAATCCGGGAGAAAAATACCAAGACACTCGCCACAATGTGGGCTGGTTAATGCTGGAGGCGTTTATAAAAGCGCATGGTTTGCCCGAACCGCACCAGAGCGGGAAATATTCGGGATTAGTCAGTGAAGGTTTTGTGAATGGTCAAGAGGTTGTTTGTTTGTTTCCTGATACGCACATGAATAATTCAGGTGCAGCCGTGAAGAAGTTGGTACCAAAAGGAGAGAATGAAAAATTGATCGTCGTCTATGATGATGTGGATCTACCGATCGGTGAAATGAAAATTTCTTTTGGTCGCGGTAGCGGTGGACATAATGGCGTGGAATCGATTATTAAAAGTCTTGGGGCTAAAGATTTTGTCCGGGTGCGTGTCGGAGTCGCACAAAAAACTTTTTGGCCATGGGAAAAAGGAGAAGTGCGACGACCGAAGGGAGAGAAGATGGGAGACTTCGTGCTCGCCTCATTTACAAAAAAAGAGCGCGAGCAGCTTGACTTGCTCGCGCCGACGGTCTCGGACGCCGTCACCGCTATTGTGACCGAGGGTCACATGGCGGCGATGGGCCGGTTTAATTAACTCGGTACCGGAGTTTCCTGGGGCACTGGGTAGCTGATAGTTCGATAGATATCTACCCACCCCCCTTTGGATAAGGAGTCATCTACGAACTGTACTTCGATGCGGGGGTCGAGTCGACCCTTTACCATCTCCGTAGTACGCTTGTCGAGCTGTTTCATGGCTGCTGGGAAGTCTCCCGAGACGACCCTGACCTTAAGGGTATGATATTCTCGAGTCATTTTAGTACTCCCTCGTGTTCTGGTTGTGAGATTTAACCAAAACCGTTACTATTCGTTTTTATAATCTCATATCAGACACGAAAAGTCAACAGCGGTGGGGTCCCTTAGGACC
>CAZSDR010000050.1:0-5714 GCA_964605695.1 uncultured Candidatus Saccharibacteria bacterium
CGAGAGGAAGAGGTAGACTGGATCTCTGTACTAGGGAATTTCATCGATGAGCTTCCCCAAGCGGTGCCTCGGCACCGCTTTCGGTCTTGTATGTGAACATGCGTTGACACCCAAGACCGAAAGAGAGGTTTTAAATTGACAAATGGTGCTTTTTACAGCATTGTAGCAGGGCTATGAAGAAAGCTTCTCCCCAAAAAACATCAACGGGTATCCGCATCAACAAACATTTAGCCGATACGGGTGTGGCTTCGCGCCGTGAAGCCGACACCTTGATCGAACGCGGACTGGTCTTAGTAAATGGCAAAAAGGCCTTTATTGGACAGAAAGTATCACCAAGCGACACCGTGACGATCAGCCAAAGCCAATCACTGCCGGAACGTAAGTACTTCGCCTACTACAAAGGTCGTGGCATTATCACTCACTCCCCTACTCTCGGCGAAACCGATATCGCCTCACGCCTTAAAACTGACTATGGCCTCACCGACGTTTATCCAGTCGGACGACTCGATAAAGATTCCGAAGGACTGATGATACTGACCAACGACGGCCGAGTGACTGAACCACTTCTTGATCCCGAAGCTGGTCATGAGAAAGAATATGAGGTTGAGGTGGACAAACCAGTCAATGGAATATTCCTACAAAAGCTTGAGCGCGGCGTGCGCATTGAACGCTATAAAACGAAGCCGGCGCGGGCGGTTAAGAACGAAAAGAATCGTCAACGCTTTAACCTCACGCTCGTTGAGGGTAAAAAACACCAAATTCGTCGCATGTGCGCGGCCGTGGGTTATCAGGTGCGTTCATTGAAGCGCGTACGGATTATGAATATCGAACTCGGTGCCCTGAAGCCAAACCAATATCGGAAATTACAAGGAGCGGAACTAAAAACTTTTTTGGAAAGTTTGTCTATCAGATAAAAAGAAAAAACCACCACAGTACAAGTACTGGGTGGTTGTGGATGGGCGGCTTGCGCCGCCCATCTGGTTGGTTGGATCACCGGATCAGGACGTAGGTCTTGCCCTGATGATTGGCCGTGCCGTCACGTTGCAGTGTGGCCTGAACCGGCGACGGAAGCCGATCGAAGCGCGCACTGCTGCTCCTGATTGCGATGTCTCCGTGGGAGACGACCGGAGCCGAGGCGGGTGTGGCGCGCGCCGAGACGGCGACCGAACCGATAACCTCGGCAGGGGTCGAGTTGCTGGCCGAAGGCGTTGCTCCGGACGGCGGCACGACATGTCCCAGCTGAACCGCAGCGTTGTGGACTGCAGGATCCATGGCAGCAGCGAAAGCGCGACCGGTGGGAGTCAGACGCTCGTAAGCCTCCGCCGCTTCGAGAGCGGCCCTGGTCGCACGCTGCCTCTTGCAGTCCTTGTCGCTCCACGGACCGAAGATGCCGAGACTCCCCGCCAAGGAGCTGCCGGTCACCCCCCATGAGGGATCGCACTCGATCGAATCACCGGAGATGCTCGGTCCCGACGGGGCCTGGCGCGGGTTGTTGGTCCTAACCCGGACATCGCCGACTGCGAACTGCTGCTGGCTCGGATTCGCCGTGGCGGTGGAACGGGAGTCGCCGCCGTTGGCGACTGGGTTGCCACCGTTGGACGTGGCCACAGAACTGGAGTCGCCACCTTCGCCACCCCGACCTCCGCCGCCGCCGATACCGACGGCGCTGGAGATACCAGTGCCGTGACCGCCGTCGCCGCCAGCTGCATAGTTGCTGTTGTGGTTGTAGGCGTTGCCGCCATGAGTCGTGATCTTGTTGGTGTTCTGGGCCTGAGCGGCAGCCGCGGCCGCAGCTGAGTTTTCGATGTTGATATCACTGCCACCCTGTCCCGGCGGGATATACACCCCTTCGGCCATGGCGCTCGTCGTCGCCATGAGCAGTGCGAGCGCTGTGGCCGACACGAATCCTACGATGTGTCTACTCATTCTTCCCTCTCTTCTCAAAGATCTCGAGATGCTGGCCAGACTAGCCAGCATTCGCCCAAAGGACTTGGACCGGACTTTACTATCATATGTTACAAGAAAAGTCAACCTTAGACTTGAGGTCAGCAAAAGGCGGGGCCTTCGGCCCCGCCTTTTGCTACTCCTAGTTAAAATACCCCTTACTTCCCTTCTCGCTTGCGATCGCTTTCCTTCAACTTGGCTTTGCGCAGGCGAACATTATGAGGAGTCACCTCGAGATACTCATCATCAGCCATGATCTCAAGACCTATCTCTATTGAAAGTAGTCGAGGCGGTACCAGTGTGATAGCGTCGTCGCTACCCGAAGCACGCATGTTGGTGAGCTGTTTACCTTTAGTCGGATTGACCACCATTTCTTCACCTTTACTGGTATTGCCGACGACCATACCTTCATACACTTCGGTACCAGGACCGATATAGAGTTGGCCACGATCCTGAAGACCAAAGAGTGCGAAGCCGAGTGCCTTGCCGGTAATCATCGAGATCATTGAACCGACCACACGCTTCTGGATCTCACCCGCGTACGGCCGGAAACCAAGTACGCGTGAAGCCAGAATACCCTCACCCTTCGTATCGACAATAAACTGGTTTTTATATCCCAAAAGACCACGAGTCGGTCCTTCAAACATAATGCGCACCTGATTTTCATGCACAACCATATTGCTCATAATGAAGCCGCGCTGACCAAGACGCTCAATGACAGCCCCTTGGTATTCGGAAGGAATATCTATCGTTACTTCCTCAAACGGCTCCAGCTTCACACCATCTTCTTCTTTGATGATCACTCGCGGCTGCGACACAGCCAGTTCGTAGCCTTCACGACGCATATTCTCAAGCAGTATAGAAATATGCATCTCGCCGCGCCCGCGCACTTCAAAAGTGTCACCCGAGACGAAATCAACCTGAAGACCGACGTTTACCTCAAGCTCACGCTCGAGACGCTCTTTGATCTGACGAGAAGTTACATACTTGCCATCTCGACCAGCAAACGGAGAACTGTTTGGCATAAAAGAAAGGGCGATGGTCGGTTCATCAACCTTGATAGCAGGCAACGGTTCAGCCGCTTCACTGTCGGTCAGGGTATCTCCGATATTGATATCCTCAAAACCGGCAATCATTACAATATCACCTGCAAACGCTTCATCGATATCAACACGACTGATGCCTTTAAAACTCGCCAACTTAGTCACTCGCCCTTTACGAATCGCTTCTGCTTCGTGTTTCAAAAACAGTTGTGAGTTGCTTTTGACCGAACCTTCGTAGATGCGTGCAATCGCCAAGCGACCGAGGAAGTTGTCGTAGCCGAGATTAAAGACTTGCGCACGCAATGGTTCGCCCGACACATAGGCACGAGCCGGAGAAACTTTCTCAAGAATAGTCTCAAGGAGCGGTGTGAGATCTTTTGATTCGTCTTCAAGTGCCCGCTTGGCGATACCTTCCCGACCGATCGCGTAGACGGTAGTGAAGTCACACTGTTCATCTGAGGCACCGAGCTCTAGAAATAACTCTAGAACTAATTCTTCACAGTGTTTTGGATTGGCGGCTGGCTTATCGATTTTGTTGATAACGACGATTGGCTTCAGACCAAGCTCAAGAGACTTCTTCAGCACAAAACGAGTCTGCGGCATCGGGCCTTCTTGCGCGTCTACCACCAAAAGCACTGAGTCAATCGAACGTAACACACGCTCTACTTCGGAACCAAAGTCGGCGTGACCGGGGGTGTCGACAATATTGATCTTAGTACCTTTATACTCAACCGAGGTATTTTTGGCATAGATGGTGATACCACGCTCTTGCTCGAGCGCGTTGCTGTCCATAGAAGCGCCTTTTTCACGTGCTCCCGTCTGCTCCATCAGAGCGTCGGTCAGAGTGGTCTTGCCGTGGTCAACGTGCGCGATAATAGCAATGTTACGAATTTCTTGAGACATAATTATGGAAATGAAAAAGCGCGCTTGGCGCACTTAAATGCGAAGCAATAATACCACAGACCTACGATTTTGCAATTAAAGACAGTTTTTCCGCCCGAGAAAGTTTTTTAAGAGCCGCTTCGGTCATCTGCGCTTTACTGCGGGTACGATGACGCTTGTGGAAGACAAGGGTAACGGGGCGGCGTGTGCGCGTGTATTTGGCGGCAGACTTGCCTTCATTGTGTTCGCGCACGCGCCGCCCCAAATCCGTGGTAATTCCAGTGTACAGTGTGCCATCAGCGCACGAGAGTATGTAGACAAACCACATCATTGTGCAAAATAAGAACGGAGAAAGGCAGTTGCCGAATCGCTGACCGTCGCTGATCCGTTCGTATCAAAAACTGAAGCGGAGACTTCCGAAGCCGCGGTGTCGAAAACACCTCTTAACAATTCCTGCATCTCTTCATCAAAAGCAAGTCCGGTCTCACAGGTGTCGAGCACATACGTGCTCCCTTCCACCATAATAGTGTATGTGTAATCATCACCACCACTAGAGGAAATACACTCGACACCAAAGATTGGTTCAGCCAGAGCATCCAGGTCAGCTGTAGATATGCGATTATAGATTGACCGATAAGAAGAACGTGAGATGACAGTAGTAAGTACCGACACATCAACGCCTGTGCGGCTCGGGGGCAGATATGCCAACTCCCGATTATCAGTTAGTCGGAAAGATGCGCATCCTTCTTCGTTTTCACAACGTCCATACGAATTGCCGATCAACTCAAAGTCGGCTTCATCGACTCCAGTTTGCGTATACGTGGGCGCAAAATACGCAACGTAAAGATACATACCGACCAATAATCCGGTCAGAAAAGTCAAACTAATCAGTACCATCTGTTGCCCTGTCATAGCGTGTCTCAACAGTATACCAGTATTGTCTAAGACCTCAGCTGTGGGGTATGATGCGGGCTTACGGAGGGTTCGCATAGTGGTCGAGTGCGCTGCCTTGGAAAGGCAGTATCGGGGAAACCTGATCGAGGGTTCGAATCCCTCACCCTCCGCACTAAAAACCTGTTATCGGCATGACCCGGGTGCTTAAATAAGCAGGGCGACCTACAATTGCTGCACACAAAAAAGACCGCCCGATTGCTCAGGCGGCTTTGGTGCAAGAAATCTCATTCTTGATCCTTCCAATTGTGGTTGGTCAGCTCGGTCAGCGTGTAAACTTTTTGCGACCACAGGAATCCTTGAAGGAATCCGAGCCAACGGAAGACCTTGTCCATCCGATTTTCCCTTGTGAATCCCTCCATTTTGTCGAGCATGCCGTGGCAATGCTCAAGCCCGTGTTCTGGAGAGTCCAAAGGTTCCTCGTGAGGATAGTCTTTCTTGCCGATACCGAGTTCCTCAAACTTCTTGCGATAGGTGTCGATGACCTGCTGTACTTTCTCGACTTTCATTAAAGAGCTCCTTTTTTTGATTTAACTTTACATTACTCAAATTACTACTCGAAGTCCAGGAAACTGACCCCGGACCCACAAACCCTAAAGTGTCTTGAGAAAATGGGCTAAAATAGCCTTATGGCGCCTCATCACTCTGGTACTGAACCCAACATGGCCCGCAAATTGCAGTAGGTAAATTCTCGTTCATGAGGTCTTCATGCTTATTTGTGTAACGTGAAGCTGTTATCAGTAATCAGACTGTAGTAGAAGATTACTCGTCTAACAGCTAAATAGAAACTACTATGAAAAAACTTACTACTGCTCTCTTCTCAGGAAGAGAAGATGCTGAAAACGCAATCCAACAATTACATAAAGATACGGGCATTAGTGCATCAGATATCTC
>CAZSDR010000051.1:0-5475 GCA_964605695.1 uncultured Candidatus Saccharibacteria bacterium
CAAACATAAAACCGGCCCCCACAGCCGGTTTTATGTACTATCTAGTTTTCGACAGCATCGTCGTCATCTGAATTTCGTCGGTTGGTTCTCTGAATATGTTCTTCTAAGTCGCTAAATGCTCCCATTTGTTTCTCCTTTGTTAATGGTAACTATATAGTAGCCTTATAGAACCGCGTGCGAAATTGTATAAAAAATACAATGGTTTAATCAGCCTGAGTGCCCATTTTGTGCACCAAAATCAATATATGTGAAAGACTTGAAATAACCTGTGAATTGTTGTATACTATTTGAGCTTAAATTTACTAAAGCGCAAGAGCGAGTACGCAAAAATTGAGTCGCAGGCCGAGCCTGTATGCGAGGCCGAGAACAATTTTTGCGAGAGGAGCAGCATGTAAACCGTAGCAGCCGTGACGCAAGGAACGGATGCGAAGGTTTACCAGACTGCGACGAGGCCCTATCGTCTAGTGGTTAGGACACGTGGTTTTCATCCACGCAACCGGGGTTCGATTCCCCGTGGGGCTGCCAATAAAAAACTTCACCTTTTGGTGGAGTTTTTTATTTGTATTCTCTTTCGGGAATCTGAAATTCCCCACCAGTCTGACGAAGCTTAACGTGTAGTCAGACGCCTGTCTCGCCGAAGCATAGCGAAGGCGGATGGGGCTGCCAACAAAAGGCATCAATGCAAATTGGTGTTTTTTGTTTATACCTACTTGGTTTAAGTAGTAGTTTTAAGATTTACTGAAATTACAAGTTGTTAACATAGGTCAACGAGCTTCGAAAACCAAAATGTGTTAAATAAGGCATTATCGGGCATGAGAAAAGGCCAACCGCTTGCGCAATTGGCCTTTGTCCATCCTATTGAACCTAGTCCGTCCGCTTTTCCCAGAGTTCCCAGCCACCGCCGGTGTATGACCGCCGGTAACCGATTTGCGGAAGACGTGTCGCAACTTCCTCGTAGAACTGTGCCGTGTCTGGATCGATGCGCTGCGGAAGTACTTGCTGCAGCCGCCGTCGGATGTTGGCGAGGACCTTGGATCCCAGCCACTTGCGTGTCTGACGGATCATGATGATCGCGTCCTCGATGGCGGATCGGTACTTGTACACGAACTGCTCCAGCTCGTACACGTAGCTCTCCATGGTCACGAACTGCGTGCCAGGAACCGTCTGCACGTAGAGCGTCGTGGTAACGTTCCGCTCCTTCTGCAGAAGGGCCTGCATATGACGGATCAACGAACTCGCGTGACCGTAGGACTTTGCCTCTATCTGGATATACGACCAGCTGAGCCCTTGTTCGCTTGCCGTAAGGCGGTCATCACAGCCCGCCGCCCAATACGACAGTTGTTTGCGAACAAGCTCCAAGGCTTCCTCCGAACTACACGACGGATCCGTCCAAGTGACATTGATCTTCATAGGACCTCCATTCGTCCTCTAAGTTGCATTTCTGCTTGATGCCTGGCATGCAACCGCCAGTGTCATTTAAGACTGTTTATATTAGCACAAAAACAGCCTTTTGTCAAGGCTTTTTGCTTCTCCTAAGCAGGCTGTAATACAAGACTTTTGTAAATATCCCTTACCATAGCCAAATAAGTTTTCATCCTGTCTCGAACTGGTCTGCCAAGAAAACATCCGATTTTCTGATCGGATTTTTTCTTTGTAGTCTCAACGCTAAGGAGAATCGAACTAGTTAAACGATTCCCCGCTTGCCCGCTGCAGCTCCGCGGGAGTGATGCCGGGTAGGGCTGCCAATAAAAGACGCTATTCTAAGGTAGTGTTATTTGTTTTTTAAAATGAAACCCCGCCACATCTGAAGACATGGCGGGGATCCGACGTCCTCTCCGTCACTTGCAATAAGTGCGCAGAAGGAAGTCGCAGTATCTGACCGAGTGCCCCGAGCTGAGGTAGCCTGGGTAGGGATTGGCGACGAGCCCGCGGGGATTCAGCGGCAGGCGGTAGAAGTACTTGTAGCCAGGAAGGTCCGAAATCTTCCGGAGCATTTCCTCCGACAGGCGCTTCGCCTCCGCCTTTGCGTGATTTTCAGCTTCAGCCGCACGACGCGATCCAACTCCGTAGGAACAGTTCTCCTCTTCCCACTGGTTGAAGTAGGTCTCGATGTCGATGACCTGCTGACGAATCAGGGGCAGGTACTCGGACAGGATCTCGGCGAGCTGGACGCGAATACGGTTGGTGGGACTCGCTGCGCCGACGAGAGACGTCAGGAATTCGATCGCCCGAGTCCAGAACTTTTCGAGACGAGGGCTGTGTGTGTTGGCTACCCGCTCCACGTCGGAACGATGGGCGGCCTTCGACTCTTCCCACAGGCGAGCAAAGGTTGCGTTCATGGTCAGTTTCCTCCTCTGACTTTAAGCTTTCTGTTGTTAAGCTGCTAATCTAAGATTCACGCCTCGCTAATAAGGTATTTATATTAACCAAGCCTGAATCTTAACAATCAATTTTAGCATAAAAAAGGATGTTTGTCAAGGCTCACATACATGCATCTAAATCAGGTTCGAATCAAAACTTGATAGATTTCCTTAACTAATATACTAAAAGTTTTCATCCTGTCTCGAACTGGTCTGCCACAAAACGCATCACCTAAGTGGTGTTTTTTGTTTTGCCTACTTCGATAAAATTATGGTTTTCAGATTTTGCTTGACCAACAGGATTTTGAAAATCAAAACGTGTTAAATAACAGGTTTTAAGCAAAAAGAAAAGCCACCAATCTTGTGAAGGGTGGCTTCGGCTCGCTAGAACTAACCAGCAAGTCATTAGAATGACTCGGTCCGCGGACGGTGCAGTTTCCTGATCGGCACGCGGATGTACTCGATCTCTTCGTTAAGGATTGAAGCACTAACAGTCCGAACGAGGCTTACGATGTGCGGCTCGATGTCCGCCCACTCAGATGTACGCGCCTTCTCCACTCTTACGGTGTTGGGCAAAAGGTCGCACTTTACCACGCCAGCAATTCTCCTGACGCCGTCTACGATAGTGCGGCAGTGCTCCGGAAGTTCACCGTACGATTTCTGTTCCAACTCGTCGCCGTTCCACTGAATGAAGCTCTGTTCGTACTCGCAGAGCGGAAAGTTCACTTGGTACAGCCTCATATTCTGGTTCGGGACGAGCTCTACCTGCAGTCTGAACAAGGTCATTGATATACATTCCTCCTATCAAAGACTATCATTACGAAAGTAATTTGTTTTTATGATAACAACAAATAATAGTACAAATATGGCCTTTTGTCAAGACTTTGCGCTATACTAAGCTGTTTGAAACAATAACGATCTATAGATTTCGCTTACCATAGCCAAATAAGTTTTCATCCTGTCTCGAACTGGTCTGCCAGAAAAAACTTTCATCTACGGATGGAAGTTTTTTCTATTAGTCTAATCTAAGAGGAATTGAACGGGTTGCAGCGAGGCTAGACTTCTCATAATGTAAATCGACGTCGAACGTCGATAAAAACGAGTGTACTCAGTTTCCGGCGCTGCCGCAGTCGAATGACTATTAAGGAACGAGTCGGTTCGTTGCCAACACCGTAGTTATATAAAACCCCTTGTATTCTAACAGACCAATGTAAGTGATCTCATATACCGTTATCTAATTATCACAAATCAGCTTTATAAATTTGCTATAATACGCACATAGAATAATGCTAGGATGAAAGTATTAAAATTAATTGATTAACAATCTTTTTATTTTTATAGTCGCGTTGTTCATGGTTATAAGAGGCGCGACATTCGCTACTAAGTATGCTGCTTTGCTTGCAGAAAGCTACCGACTATCAAAATATACCGTCGGCTTTATTATAATTGCAGTAATATCCATTTTACCTGAAACCTTTATTGCAATTAATGCCGCTGTAAGCGGAGTCCCTTCATTCGGGTTAGGAATGCTGTTTGGATCAAACATTGCAGATTTGACATTAATTATCTCGGTTATAATTTTCTTTGCTGGCAGAAGCCTAAAAGTAGAAGGGAAAATTTTAAAAAGTCATACAGTATATCCATTTATTCTTTTACTACCGCTTGTACTTGGCTTCAATGGCCATTTTTCAAGATTAGAGGGTATTGCTCTCATTATTGCCGGTGGAGTGTTTTACTATCTTGCACTTAAAAACGGCGTTGACGGGACTGTGCCTATTGAAAATGGCACCAGCAGAACAAAAAGCATTGCAATGCTTATTATAAGCATGGTGGTACTTTTAACTGGCGCTCACTTTATTGTTACCTCTGCGACTGACCTTGCAACCTCCATTGGAGTCTCCCCAATTTTGATAGGCATGTTGATAGTTGGTCTTGGCACCACACTACCCGAACTATTTTTCTCTTTGAAATCAGTTTCTAAGCGAGATGATTCATTGGCGGTGGGTGACATACTGGGCACTGTACTTGCCGATGCTACAATTGTTGTAGGAATTCTAGCCCTCGTGAGCCCGTTTTCTTTCCCGCAAAGAATAATCTTTGTTACGGGCATATTCATGGTCATGGCTTCATTCACACTGTTTTATTTTATGAAGTCAGGGAGAAGAATAACTCAAAAAGAAGGATGGTTACTACTTTTCTTTTGGATTATATTTGTATTGGTGGAGTTTATAGTTAATCAAGATTAATTCAACTTAAGATATAATCCTCTGTTCGGTCTGGGTCATATTATTGTGATAAAATACAATCAACATAAAATTTAATATAAAAAATGAAGTCAAAATACAGCTTGAACCACAAAATACTATCTATAATCGCTCTTTTGGGCCTTATCTCCCCTACTTTAGCCTTTAATCCTTATACAGCACTTGCCGCAGGTGACGGCACAATTGACTCCATAGTTGAGATAAACAGCACAACTCCGAATGGCCCGTCGCTGTCCAACGGTGATTGGTTCGGTAGCAGTGTCACTAAAATCGGAGATTTAAACAATGATGGAATTGATGATTTAGCAGCCGGAGCATATTTTGATACTGGAGGCGGAAGTTTCCGTGGTGCCGTTCATATTATGTTCATGAACACCGACGGTTCTATCGATTCTACCGTAGAGATTAATGACTCAACGCCAAACGGCCCTACACTGGCAAACTCAGATTTATTCGGATCCAGCGTTACCGCTATTGGCGACCTAAACGGTGACGGCGTAATAGATTTAGCCGTAGGAGCCAGAGGTCATGACCACGGCGGCATTAGTAATACCGGAGCTATTTACATTATATTTATGAACACAGATGGCTCTGTAGACTCAACTGTGAGAATCACGAGAGAAACTCTGAACGGTCCAGATTTAGGTGGTGGTGACTTCTTTGGAACCAGTATTGCTAATCTGGGAGATTTAAATGGTGACGGTGTAACAGATATAGCCTCAGGTGCTATGTATGATGCTGGAGGAGGGTTTGACCGCGGTGCTGTGCACATAATGTTTATGAACACAGATGGCACAATTGATTCTACCGTCGAAATAAACGACACAACACCAAACGGCCCAGTACTGTTA
>CAZSDR010000052.1:0-5393 GCA_964605695.1 uncultured Candidatus Saccharibacteria bacterium
CACGAGTATTTGAGGGCTTTCCGTGTTTCGGCAAGAAAAGCTACTCAAGACACTTGGACCTGTCTCGCATAAGCATATATCACTACCAGGGAGAACTTATATCGACGCAGATCTTCCGGCCCATCAAGAGGCCGAACCGCCACAAGAAACCGAAGGTAGAATGATTGCACCGCATATCCGTTGCGGTGCTTTACTTTTAACTTCCCTATACGACTACATGCTCATCATTGTCAAAAGAAACCAACTCAAAGTTGCAGGTGTTTAAGGCGTTGGTTTTATGACAACGAACATGGGTGATGCTGGAGTTATCGAGATTGATGATTTTGGCAAAGCGCAAAAAAGCGGCTATGAGTGAGATGGGTTTTCGGCTACAGATATGCGCAACGAAGAAATTAATAAAAACCGAGTGTGAGACAACTACTACCCGAGCGTCTTCGGGCAACTGTTCGAGGAACTGCTTGGCGGCTTCGATACGAAGTACCAGCGCTCGGTATGACTCACCAAGTGTTTCGTTGCTTTGTACATGCCGTCCAGAAAAGAACCAACGCACCATATACCACAGGGAGCGCGGGTCGGCATAATGTATTCCACGTACTGAAGTCGGACGCAATATTTCGGCAAAAATATCTTGTTCGATTGGAGCCAGTCCGGTGGACGTGGCGATGGCGGCGGCGGTCTCTTTAGCTCTCACGAGCGGACTGGTGATCAGGTGAGTTGGCTGGTAAGAAGAAACAATCTGGGCGACCGCCGCCGCCTGCTGTCTCCCCCGCTCATTAAGCGGCTCGGAAAGACTTTGGTGTCGGTGCCTACGGTTCCCTTCTGTCTGTCCGTGTCTAATAAAATAAATGTCCATAAACTTTCTTTCACTCAGCTAAATGCGCCTGATCATTCCAAGTGATCATTTGCCATTGATTATCGTCTGATACAGAGAACATGGTTAGACCAGTATTGGAAGAATATAATCGGTCGTGAAAACGCACCCGTGCTTCTGAGCTAACCTCGCTACCGAGTAACAGATACCCCACCACGGTTCTGAGGAATAAGCCGTGGGTGACTACTAAAATATCTGACTCTTCTCGGCTCTCTAAAAATTGTACCGCCAAGGCGGCACGTTTGAGTACATCGTATACATTTTCCGCGTCTTCAAAATGCCAATTTGGATCAGCCAAATTAGCCTCAAAAGCCTTGGCGTACGCAAGTACCTCAGGTTCTGTGCGATTAATCCCATGAAGCGATGTTGGATTTGCCACTTCTTGCAGAAGCGGTGAGACTTCATGCGACAAATTATTTCTCTCCGCAATGATTTCTGCGGTTCGCTTAGCACGGACAAAATCGCTAGAGATTACCACTGACACATCAAGCCCGCTCACTCGCTCTGCAATTTTTTCTGCTTGCAATAACCCTTTTTCATTCAATTCTTGAGTGGGTGGCTGGACTGTCTTTGCTACATTAGCATCAGTCTCACCATGTCTAACAAAGTAAATTCTTTTCATTGGTTTTTTGGTTGAAGCAGGTCTATTAAGGCAATCTCAAGCGGAAGCTCGGGAATAGTGGTACGGCCAGTCTGGTCGGCTGCTTCCAAAAGACGAAGCAGGGATTTGGAATTGATCGGCGATGCCGCGTCTTTGGCCAATTCTGCAATCAACTCATGGTCATCTTCCGGAAACGGTGCCAAAATGGTTTCTTTGGCACTTTGGCGATAGCGCAGGAGCAGAACCGCGCGCACGCGCTCAAGAAGTAGGCGTACGAAAAGCTTCATGTCGACGTGGTCAGTGGTAGCGCGCGCGAGCGAAGCGAGCGCGCCATCAAGATCAGACTTACCAATTGCCACTAACAATTCTGAAAGCACCGCGTGCTTTGGTGCACCAATAATAGAAGCTACTTCATCCACACTACCAATTGCGTCACCCGAAGCCAGCATAACTTTTTGGAGAACACCAAGTGCATCACGGAACGAGCCGTCGGCAGCAATAGCAATCAGGTCGGCCGCTTCGGGTTTGAGCTTAAACTTTTCCGCCTTAGCCACATCGGCTACCGTTTCTTTCAAGACCGCGCGCGAGGGGCTACGAAAGCGGAATACCTGACAACGTGAGAGAATCGTGTCGAGCAGTTTTTCTTCTTCGGTAGTGGCGAGAATGAACACAACATGCGCCGGCGGTTCTTCGAGAGTTTTCAGCAGAGCATTAAAGGCTTCCTTGGTGAGCATGTGCACTTCATCGACAATATATACCTTGTATCGACTTTCGTATGGCAAAGTATGAACGGCTTCCTTGAGTTCGCGGATATCGTCGATACCGCGATTAGAAGCCGCGTCTATTTCGTAAATATCTACCTCGGAAGCGCCAATCGCGCGAGCAAAAATCCGCGCCAGCGTGGTTTTGCCGGTACCACGACCGCCGGAAAAGAGTAGAGCGTGCGGGATTTGTTCTTTAGCGATTGCGCCTTCCAGTACGGAAACAATATGTTCCTGATCACGTACTTCAGCAAAACTTGAGGGACGGTAAGTACGGTAGAGAGCGGTGTGGGAGGTCATGGTGGCTGTAGTATAGCAAACTTGTTTGTAAGTGCTCAACAAAAGAAAAACGGGTGCCTTTAGGCACCCGTTTTTCTTTACTCTTACTATTTTCTCGCTTTCTTTACCGCTTTCTTTGCGGCCTTCGTGGCTTTCTTCACAGCCTTCTTTACCTGCTTTTTAGCAGACTTCGCTGTTTTCTTAGCTCCCTTTGCCGCTTTACTTGAAGATTTCTTAATCACTTTCTTTGCGGCATTGGCCGTAACCATGCCGCTTTTCATCAACTCATTCCAATTTTTTGCCATCTCCTGCTTAAAAGCGGAAGTCTCTGCTTGAGAGATTTTCTTTGCCTTACTATACGTATCAGCGACATCAGCAACCAATTCTTTAAACTCGGCCTCGCTGATCTGTTTAGCGCTTTTAACAGCACTAACTACTTCCTTCTTAGCACTCATAGTCCATCCTTTTACTTTTTTGCGGTTCTTAGCCGCATCCTTACTACCATAAAGCAAGTACGCACCGGCCGCTGCTGCGGCGGCGGCTGTCAAACCAACTCCGATACCCAACTTATTCGATCCTTCTGATTTTTTCTTTGCCATAATGTTTGTTAGATAATTGTCATTAATCTACATCGTCCGCATGCGATGACCGACGCTTGCGGCGTGGCGCCTTTGGTACGAAGAAACTGATGAGCTGTGAGACAAGACTCCCCTCCATCACAAACGTCCGCAACTGCGCAACGTCTTCTGCGATAATTTCGCTTCCCTCTTCAACACGTTCTACAAGGCGGCGTATCGACTTCACTACTCTCAGTACCTGATACAGAATCAAGCACACAATGGTGGTGAGAATGATAATACCGACTGAAGCGATGAAGAAGAAAATGTCTGCCTGCACAATGTCGCTCATACCTCTATAGTGTATCAAGTATTAGGGGTGATTTTTTAGATACTGGTGGACAATGGTTTCAACCGTAGATAAGTCCGGAGCTTCCATCAATTGTGCCCGAAGCTCGTTTGCGCCGGGAAAACCGTTTACATACGCCTTATAGTGTTTTTTCATGACCGCAAAATTCTTGTGCGGCAAGAGCTCGCAGAACAAGCGGGTATGTTCAAGCATGACAGAAAAGCGTTCCGTAAGAGAAACAGTCGAAATATCTTTTTCCAGATTAAAGAGAAATGGGTTGCCGAAAATAGCCCGACCAAGCATTACACCATCAGCTAAGCTCAACTTCGCTTTCGCACGCGCATCTTCAAGATCAAGCGCGTCACCATTACCAATAATAAGCGTGTTGCTGCCTATTTCATTACGGATCTCAACTGCGCGCGCCACCCGCTCCCACCGCGCCGGTACTTTACTCATTTCTTTGCGCGTGCGAGCGTGCAGGGTGAGGGCTGCCGGCGATTCTTTCAGAATCGCCGGCAGCCACTCTTCGAGTTCGTCTTTGTTATATCCAAGCCGCGTCTTTACCGAAACCGGAATCCCACCCTCGTCGCTCTTGGTTCCGCGCTTAGCAGCTCGAATGATCGCTTGCGCTCCTGAAGGATTTTTTATCATTGCCGCTCCACACCCTTGCTTTTCAATGCCACGATCGGGACACCCCATATTGATATCGATACCATCAAAACCAAGCTCAAGACAAAGCGCCGCCGCCTCTTCCATGTGCTCTTCATTACTGGAAAAAAGTTGGGCTACGATCGGCCGTTCTGCTTCGGTATAAATCAAGTCAGCTAAGAGCTTCTGCTTTCCTTCCGGCGTCGCCCGTACCAGACCATCAGCCGAGACGAACTCGGTCCAAAGAACATCTGGCTTGCCGTACTTCGCGATCACACGCCGAAAAGCCGCGTCCGTGACATCCGCCAGCGGCGCCAGTACAAAAAACGGTTTTGGTAATGATTGCCAAAATGACATGAAGGTTGTACTTTACCGATAGAAACAACGCCTGACAAGAGAAGGACATGAGATATGCCAAAAAACTGGCGCTCCTTCGGGAGTTTCATCACTTTCATGATGAACATGTGGCTGGTGGCGGGAACCATCATCATTCACATGCCGGCCCCGCTCCCCTGGAAACTTCCCCTGTACATTGGCGGGCTAATCTTCATCGGCCTCATCCTGCTCGGCCGCTGGAGATGAATATGCACTGCTACTGGTCGCCATTCCCTCTTCGGGTGTGGCGGCTTCCTCATTTACAAACACCTTATCACCGAAGCGCAGGTCGATATATTGAAAATTGCCAGGCTCGAGATGTTTAAATTGCTCAGAACTAAGTAAAGTGATCAGATTGGCTAAGCTGGTCTCAAGTGGCAACCGTTGAGAGACTCTAATTACTCCACCGCCAGACAACATAAAATCAATATCATAATCACCTTCTGTTCGTATATGAGTCACATATAAACTAAGGTCACGCTCAAGAACTTCAGCAAAATTACTGACGTCTTTCAGGAAATCTCCGGTAAAAATATTTGTGTATAAGGTGGGTTCGTCGTCATCGCGACCAAAGCGAATAAGGGCGTGTCCAGATAGATTTGGCGCCTCACCAAACGCATACCCGTTACTATCTATAAATAAACAACTCGATTCATCCTGTGCCACACACCAGAGTGCGTATGGTTCGTATTCTTCAACCTCAACCCGCAAATTCGTACCACTACGAGAAATTGTAGCTTGTTTTAGTCGAGGAAAATCAGAAAGAGTAGTGATTATAGATTCGTGAGGATACAAATACGCAAAGGAACGAGGGACAAAATGCAAGTAACTGCCATCCAATTCATTCCAAATCGCTTGTTCTATATTATTGTGTGGAATGGTCATACCACCCGTAACGGTCACGTCATCAATCTGAAGCGACTCAATACGAGTACCATGCCAAATCGCGGCA
>CAZSDR010000053.1:0-5323 GCA_964605695.1 uncultured Candidatus Saccharibacteria bacterium
CACCCCGGTCTGTCTTGCTATCTTATAAGATAGCAAGAAAGACTTCGCTATCATATAAGATATCTAGTATCATTACTGATACAAAACGATGCCCGCCACCACCGACACGTTGAGTGATTCTTTCTCTCCCCGCATCGGTAGTTCAAGCACCACATCAGATACATTGAGTAGGTCTTTCGATACACCGGAAATCTCATTGCCGAATATATACACTACCTTCTCAGGGACCGAAAAGTCTGCCAAGGAAACTGATTGCTCGGCTTGTTCGACAGCTACAATTTTATATCCGTCCTGTTTGTATGCATTAAGAAGATCGATGCAATCTCCATTGTCAGGTATCGACTGCCACTCAACTGTAGACGAAGCCCCGAGAGAGGTTTTCTTGATCTGGGCATGCTCTCGACCAAAGCGATCGCGCGGTGCCGGCGTGTAGCCAGAGAGAAGTATTTTCTTCACGCCCGCGCCATCGGCAGTACGAAAAATCGCGCCGACGTTATAAGCGCTACGTATGGAATCTAGGACGACTATCTTTGACATCGCGCCATCATACACGATATATGACATGCTACAATCAAAACGTGTATCTGCTTCTTAACCCATTTCCAATCCAATTCCTAGCGCTCTTTGCCTACTTTTTTTTGCGCTTATTTGTCGGTTTTGTGTTGCTGTATTTAGGCTACCAACACTACCAAGGAAGACAGGAATTCAAACAAAGCTTGCTGGAAAGATGGCCCGCTACCGGTTCGTTGATGGCTCTTATTTTGATATTGGCGGAGGTAGTTATCGGCGGCATGTTGATCATCGGTGCCTACACCCAAATCGCCGCCTTGGGAGCCATGGCACTCTCGATAAAACTATTAATTTCTCGCGGACCTTTACCTTCCGCTCTGCCACCTAAGCTTTTCTACTGCCTGCTTCTTGGTATATCCATTTCTCTTTTCATAACTGGCGCCGGTCTCTTTGCCGTTGATTTGCCAATCTAAAAATAGTATAGTGCGACGACGTTTTCGGACCGTGGCCCAATCGAACGGTTCAGGAACGTCACAAAAAAACACATCCGCCCTTAGCTCAGTCGGTCGGTTCAGAGACGTCCCACGTCTCCTCACCCCGTTTAAGGAAAGGTCGTGACGTAGGTAGCATAATAGAATATCCGCCCTTAGCTCAGTCGGTAGAGCGGCTCCCTTTTAAGGAGAAGGTCCCAGGTTCGAGCCCTGGAGGGCGGACAGCCGCAAAAACAAAACCCAGAAACGAATGTTTCTGGGTTTTGTTTTTAGCACCTGCCCTGCGGCAGGTGCGGCGGCTGTCCGAGCCGGAGCGATGTGAGCTTGCGAACAAGCGAGACGGGCCCGCAAGCACTTAGCATTTTGTGAATACTTGGAACAAAATGGTTAGTGACTTGTGGGGACAAGCCTAAAAGCGGGACGAGTCCAGACAGAGGCTACTCACCTAAACCTCCAACACCCACTTCTCAAGCGCGAGATCGATATCACGCTGGCCGGCGTGCCCATCATGATAGACCGAGAGCAGTGACCGGCCTAATTGTTCTATTTCACCGGACTTGAATTTTATTAGTGAGCGCTTAGCTTTGTTATATGGCCAGTCTTTCATCCCCGCTTCCGCGGCACTATTCGTTCCGCCCGCTAAGCGCATGGCTTTTATCTGCCACCACAAGGTGCCAATGATTTCTTCGGGAGAGAGACCGGCTTCTTTGGCATCTTGAAGAAGAAGCCAAAGTCGCTTTTTATCTTTTTCCGCCAAGGCATCGGCCAAAGAAAAAGCATTGAACCTTTCACCAGCAACTCCTTTTATTTCAACCAGCTTCTCTGCGTATTTTTCGAATTTCTTTTTTTCCGGAGCAAGGAGTGCACCTTCAATAATAATGAAGGTGTGGGCACTATCTCTAAACGCCTCCAGATGCGCGAGCGTCGCTTCGTACATGTCCTCGTCCTCTGATGGCATATCAATGAGATAGCACTCAGTCCCACCAAAAAGCGAAACCGCACCCACCAGATCAGAAAAAAGTCCCGAAGCATAACCGTCAGAACCGATCCTTACGACTCGCACACCTCTCTCCTCTTCCTCGTGCACGAGGAGAAAAGCGCGTTCTCTGACTTGATTGGTATCACTGCCGCAAAAAACGTATAACATAAGCTAAGAAATCTTTTCCATCTCGCCCCAGTTGGGGCCCACGGCCGCTTCAACAGTAATTGGAACATCATGGGTTTCCTTATTTCGCATCACTCCTTCCATCAGCTCTTTCAGTTTCGGTACCTCCTCATTGACCAAGTCGGTCTTGATTTCAAACATCAGTTCGTCGTGAACCTGAAGCAACATTTTGACACTGTCGAGCTTTCCTTCTTTTTTTAGATAAGCATAAATATCATTCATAGCCACGCGCAGTATGTCGCCTTCGGTACCTTGAATGGGCGCGTTGATAGCCATGCGCTCGGCGGCGGCACGAATGAACGGCGCAGTTGAGTGCATGCCGGGGAAATGACGGCGGCGGCCAAACATAGTTTCGGTATAACCATGCTTGCGGGCGTAGGCTTTCGTCTCTTCCAAATACTCAGCCAGCCTCGTAAAGGTATTAAAGTAGGCATTGAGAAATTCCTGTGCTTCTTCTCTTGTCGTACCCTCACCAAGATTAGCCCGGAGCGCATTAACGCCCATGCCGTAGAGAATGCCGAAGTTAATCACCTTAGCCTTCCGGCGCATCTCCTTGGTCACCTCTTCAGCATTGACTCCAAAGACCCGCACCGCTACTCCTGTATGAACATCTTCCCCGCGTTTGAAAATATCTACCAGTTTGGCATCGTGAGAAAGAATAGCGGCGATACGCAACTCAATCTGCGAATAGTCGATGGAAACGATCGAATACCCGGGCGCGGCTATGAACGCTTTTCTGATGGCGCGACTCTCTTCGGTTTTAACCGGAATGTTTTGGAGACCGGGTTTTTCAGTCGACATCCGGCCCGTGGCCGCACCGGTTTGAACAAAGGTGGTGTGAATCCGTCCATCTTCGGCCACAAAAGTCGGCAGGTTGTCTATATACGTCGAAACCAGCTTGGATAATTCTCGGTAACGAAGAATCTCGTCGATAATCGGATGGTCTCCTTTGAGTTTTTCAAGCTCAGACTCTTTGGTTGAACGTTGGCCACCGGCGGTCTTCTTTTGGTTTTTCGGCTTGAGACCAAGTTTGTCAAAAAGTACATCACCGAGCTGTTTCGGAGAATTGAGATTGAAATCAACCCCAGCGTGACGCAGAATACTCGCCTCGAGCGATTCTAATTCTGCATGCATTGTCTTTGAGAGCGTGGCAAGGTAAGCGGTATCAAGTAGAATGCCGTTTTCGTGCATATGGAGCAGCACCTCCATCAACGGTACTTCGATTTTTTCATAGACCGGCAACAGGCCTTCACTTTTCACCTTTTCATACAGTCGTCTTTTAATGTCTTCGAAATCGGTAGTCTCAAAATAGGCGCGGCCATAATCAACAATATCGTCATATGATGCATTCGTGCGTTCACTCTCCAGTAGCCAGAGGAGAATACTGGCTTCGATAACGGCACGCGGGTCTGCAAGTGGCGCCTCCGAAAGAACAGGGACCTCCGCTTCAAGTGAAAACAGCGTGCGAATCCGCGCGCCTAAGGTGCGAAAACCAAACTCACCAAAGAGTGAAAGTATCTTCTCTGTGTCAGCATGCTTCCGCCATTCTGCTCCTTCAAGCGCAAAAGTCACCGGCGCATCGGTGCGGATGGTGGCAAGCATTTTTGAAAACTGAGCCTCCTCCTCTCCCGCTTTAAGCAGATTGATGATGCGCGGTTTGATACCTGCATCCAGAAACACCTGCTCTTTCTTCTTAAGTTTCTTGTAGATATCTTCAATTGAACCAAATTGAGTGATCAACTCGGTGGCGGTTTTTTCACCAATACCGGCAATACCGGGAATGTTATCGGAGGCATCACCGCGCAAGCCTTTGTAGTCGGGAACTAATGCCGGACCAAACCCAAAACGCTCTTTCACTGCCGCCTCGTCGTAGAGAACTGTGTCTTTAATGCCTTTCTTGAGCGTGTAGACAACAACACGTTTGCCATCAACACACTGCAAGGTGTCCATGTCTCCAGAAGCAATCACCACCCGTACACCAGGTTCCTTTTTGAGTTGATGAGCGATTGTGCCAAGAACATCGTCAGCCTCAAAACCGGAGTGGTCGTAAATTGGAATACCAAACGCCCCAAGAATGTCTCTGGAACGTTCGATCTGAGCAATGAGGGCGTCATCAGTTTTTTCACGCTTGCCTTTATAAGCCTCAAAAGCCGTGTGGCGATAGGTCGGATCGGCTAAGTCATAACAAGCGGCGATGTACTCAGGCTTGAAATCTTCGATAATCTTTAACAGCATGGCCACGACACCATAGAGCGCACCGGTCGGCTCTCCGTTGGGGGCCGCAAAATCCGGCAAGGCATGAAAAGCGCGATGTAAAATAGCGTGTGCATCAAGGAGAACAATGGTCTTTTGTTTTTGATCAGATTTCTTAGCCATAGTTATGAAAGCGTGAGGACGCGCTCGTCGCCGTCGATCTCAAAAGACAGATGCGCGGTCGAGGTGGGCAAAACTTCCGCGATACGCTCAGCCCATTCAATAACGACGAGCGCGTCCCGCTTTTCCACTAATTCCGAAAAACGAAGCGGCCGCATTTCATCGATGTCTTCAATCCGATACGCATCAAGGTGATAGAAATCGGTGAAGCCGTAACTGTCTTCAGTAAGTTCATAGTGCTTCATCACCACAAAGGTTGGACTGACCACCGATTCCGATACTCCGAGCACGCGAGCTAAGATTTGCACAAATGTAGTTTTGCCGGAACCGAGATCGCCATGTAAAGCAAGGACGACTGCATTCTCACCATCTTTTTTAGATCGGCCCGTTGTTAAATCAGCTAAGAGCTGTTTGGCGATCGGTTCCAGTTCATCGACTTCTTTTATCCGCCACGTTTTCATTAGGCGCATTGTATCACTGGAAACGATTCCCTGCCCAAATTATTAGGTAATCAACAATTTGACAAGTCAATATTCATTTTTTGAAACTTTGAGGTAATATCCTATTGGCTCAGAAGTTATGAGTCGCAAACCATCTGCTTCGGCAGATAACATGGAGGTTCAGATGAAACGTGCCGTTCTGACCATGGCTCTCGTTGCCCTGGCCGCCACGCCCGCGATCGCCAATCCGGACTACGAACGCAGTATGAACACCGCGGCGGCGATGGCCACGACCCAGTGCGAGGCCGCCAAGGAAGCGATCGGACCCCTGGCCGTCATCGTCT
>CAZSDR010000054.1:0-5263 GCA_964605695.1 uncultured Candidatus Saccharibacteria bacterium
GATCGGTATCTACACTCATTTTTCGGCTATTTTCCCTCGTATGATCCCAAATATCTAGTCTTCCTGTATACTATAGAACCAAAGGGGGTTCAGTACGCTTCAGAGACTCTGACCGAGCCCTTTATGGAGATTACAAAATTCCTGATCAATTATTATAACGTTCCTCCGGACAGATAGTTTTGAAACGATTTAAATCATGAGAGGATTTTTTAAGAAGATTGTCGTCACCGTTCTAACGGCTGAAGCTCGTTTTCTATTGAAGCGTCGGCGACCGATTGTGGTAGCAATAACCGGTAGTGTGGGCAAAACTTCCACCAAAGATGCCATCTATGCCGCCATTAAGGATCATCTGCATACGCGTAAAAGCCAAAAGAGCTATAACTCGGAGATTGGTGTACCGTTATCCGTTCTTGGTCTTGAAAACGGCTGGGGCAGTCCCGTGCGCTGGGTCTTTAATTTGTTCGATGGCGCGTTGACTGCGCTCTTGGCGCGAGATTATCCGCGAGTCTTGGTTTTAGAGATGGGAGTTGATCGACCGGGGGACATGGAAAATTTAATGAAGTGGATCACCCCCGACATAGCAGTTTTGACCAGTCTGCCGGAAGTGCCGGTTCATGTGGAGTATTTTTCTTCTCCGGAAGCGGTGGCAGAAGAAAAACTGAAACTCGTGAACGCGTTAGCTCCTGACGGTATTTTGATCTACAACAACGACGACGAACGGGTACGTAAAGCGGTGGCCGGTGTGAGGCAAAAATCTTTCAGCTACGCTCGCTATTCAGAGGCGGACTTCAGAGTCGGCGGGGAAGAAGTTCTCTTTTCGAGCCGTCGTCCATCTGGCATGAAAGCCACTGTGGTGCATGGTAGTGAGTCAGCGGAATTGCGAGTGCGCGGATCGTTAGGTATTCAAAATCTATACAGTTATGCCGCGGCGGTAGCGGTGGCTCACGCCCTTGATATTGCAGTTTCCGACAGTGCCAAAGCTCTAGAGGACGTTATGCCACCTTCGGGGCGTATGCGCATTATTGAGGGAATCAAAGACAGTTTGATTCTCGACGACACCTACAATTCTTCACCGACTGCCGCCGCCAGCTCGCTCACTACGCTTGGTGAACTCAATTCTTTTGGAAGACGCAAAGTGGCGATATTGGGGGATATGATGGAGTTAGGAAAATATTCTACTGATGAACACAGACGCATTGGTTTGCATGCTGTGACAGCGGTTGATTTGTTAATCACAATTGGCCTGCGTGCTCGTAAAATTGCCGCCGGCGCGCTTGAGGGGGGCCTAGAAGAGAGCAAAGTGTTTCAATATGACAATGTAGAAGAAGCGATCAAATCCGTGCCGGATTTGATCGAAGACGGTGATGCTATTTTAGTGAAAGGTTCGCAAGGAATACGCGCAGAGAAATTGGTGGCAGTCTTAATGGAGCATCCTGAGCTGGCAGGGAAGTTGTTGGTGAGACAGGATGAAGAATGGCAGAAGCGATAGGTATCCAAAACCAAAGCGGAAATTAGAAAGGGGCGCGCCATCGGCACGCCCCTCTTCTTCTCACGCCCGACCATAGGCCTCGTCTATGGCGATCTGAAGCGCCTTCTCCGGACTCTCGCCGCTCCAGCCGACAAGCTGGAAGGCGGGGTAGAACCGCTCGCACACCATGACCGCGCTGCGCACCATGTCATTGATCTGAGTGACGCTAGCCTCCGCTCCGCCGGCAAGGTTCAGGCTGTAGCGATAGGCTGTTATCTTCTGGTCACGCCAGATCACGAAAGCCCCTAACCAACAACGATCGTTAATTTTGACAATGAGATCGTTGATAGCGGAACGGCGGCGGGCTGGCGGGGACATCTCGAAGGCGCAGACAATGCGCAAGGCCTCATCATGCGCGGAATAGGTCAGCGTCACCGAGTAAGTTCGCCATCTGCTCTCGATCGTCATGGCGATCTGGTTCTCTCCGATACGGTCGAAATCCCAGTCCTTCTCCTCGGCCAAGTTCTGGACGATATCGATCGGATGAATGTCCTCGCACTCGAAATCTTTTTCAATAGCAGGCATATCAGCCTCCCTTCAGGTTCCGTTGTAATCCTATAACTAAAGACCCCTTTTTGACAAGGGAAAACAGAAAGGGCGTGCCTTTAGCACGCCCTTCACCATATCCTCCGTAGATTTTGTCTACGCAACCTCGCGAAAGTCATGCTCTTAATTACCCAGTCATTCCCCTCCTTAAGCCATTCTTCGATTTGGTGTTTCTTGAGACCCTTTCTGGTTTCGAAATAAGATTCATCTACTGCCAAGAAGGATAGTTGTATACTGTCTAGATTTACACGGAAAACCACTTCCGGCCTAGTACCCATATGTTTATAGACACTCAACGGTTCAGGATTTATATTGTATGTTCCTGATGGTGTCAATAGTATCCTGTCAGAAAACACACGCCAGACATCCTGTCCAGCTCTGTATTTCAAATCTTCGTCAGGGGCAAGGATTTTTCTTGTCTCTTGGATATAAAACTCATGCGCAGTGGTTATTCTAAGCATGATTTGTCCTCCTCTTTCTAATATTAAAGATACTACTCCGTATCGAAATTGTGAAGCTCTCTCTTTGAAAAAGCTCATAAATCTGGTATAACTGTCGTCACTGATTTTGTCAGTTTTCAACAACGGTCCCATCGTCTAACGGTTAGGACAGCAGGTTCTCATCCTGCAAATCGGGGTTCGATTCCCCGTGGGATCACAACAGTATGACAAAAAGCACTGGATTATATAATCCAGTGCTTTTTGTCATAGCAAGTGGCCTGCGTCACTTGCGGACTGTTGTGATAGCCGGAGTGATGTGAGCTTGCGAACGAACGAGGCGGGGTCGAGAGTACTTAGGATTTGAAGAGCGAAGCGATGAATAATCCTTAGTAACTCGTGACCACAAAAAGGAAAGTGATCAGCCTAAGCAGGGGAGGAAGTTCTTAGTAAAATTTGAATTTATGAAAAATTTTACTTAGAAATTTGACCCCGATTCCCCTTAAGATAATATCGTCAAAACAAAAAGCCAGTTGTTTGGTACAACTGGCAAAACCTTGGGTGCAGAGCGTGACTATCCACGCTCGATTTCGACTTCCTCCGCCCTGAAGGCGTTATTCATCGCTTCCGAGAAGTCGGCGCCGTGCCCCGTCTTGGTGATGTAGTACATCCAACCGTCCGCGCCGCTCTTCTTGCCCTGGGGGCTCTTGACGACCTGGCTGGATGTGCACGGATCACCGTTCGGAAAATACGACTTGGTGATGCGGTAGGTGTAACCGCGATTTTCCCACTCCTCGGCTTGCCCTGTCTCAAGGACACGGTCGAGAATCTCCTTCGGCGTCTCCACCTGGGTCAGACCCTTGAGCTGGAAGACGACGTCTGCACCGTTCTGCCACGCGTCGAAGGTACGACCCCGGAGAAGCCAATGGTCGAGCGGGCTGGTCGGCGACGAACTGCCCGTGAGGTAATGCGGCTTCAAGACTCCATAGACTTTCTCGTAAGGCCTGCCTCCTGCAAGGAAATCCTCGTTCGCGTGGGAGAGTGCATCCTCGACGTTCGGGTGTTCGCCGTAGCCCTTCAGTTTGTTGCCCTTCTTGATGGAGACGACACGGAGTCCACCGCCAGAACGGAATGCGTGTATCTGACACCCATTCTTGAGCGACTTTTCGATACCTGTGAGTTTCATGCCACTGACTGCTTTCGGGTGATGGGGTAGGTCTAGAGATCTTAGAAAATGAACAAATCCCCATAAAAATACAATAAATTACCTGAAAATCAAGCCGAGTTTCTCTTGTGGTATGATTGACTATGTGAGCCTATATAGGTTCAATTATTTAGTAAGGAGCATATCTATGCTAACACTAATGCTAGAAAAATTGAGCCTCGCTCTTCCTAAAAGCGACACTTTTTACTTCACGAAAGTGAAGAGTTCTTTTTGACAAGGGCCTTTTTTCGTTGAGGAGACGAAATTACGCCCTTCCTAAAGTGATGTAATCGTTGAAAGGAATAAGGCAACTTCAGTTACATTGAAGACCTGAGAACTTTGGTCAAAGGCATCGTTCGGAGCAGGCTCGCACACAAGCTGCCTTTTGGCAGCTTGTGTGGTTTTTGAACACAAACGCTCATAAATAAAGTTTTAAATTTATATTATCCCTTGAGTTTACTAATTAAAGAGCTGGTTCGAATAAGCGAGAAGGTTTAAAAGCTAAAAATCATAGTAGCTTCTAAGCTCGTTTATTAGAAGCATGGCTTCTGTTGTTTTGTCCATTAAACTATTTCTGGAGGACATATAGTTGGCGTGTAGATCATTTAATGATGCCATATCTGACTCTAGTGTCTCTCCATGTTTTTCTGTAAGAGCGTGGATGATACTTGCATTTACACTTTTTACTTTGGATAATTGACGTTCTGTGGCAGGAATTTGAGCAAGAGCATTGCGAGCCTTTTCTAATCCAACTTTTGCAGAGTCTCCGGCAGCAGTTCCATTGTAATAATCAGCAAAAAACACAAAAACATCTCTATACTCAAAGAGGTCATCTTCTATCTTATCTATGGTACTTTCTTCCTCATTGTAAAATTCTCTATTTTTTTCGTATCCACGTAAATTTTTTGCGAGATATTCCCAGTCTGCCTCAGAGAATCCCCATCTATCTGTTTGTACTTCTATATTTTCGATCGTTGGAGCTGTTGATGGTACTACCGCGACCTGAACCGCGGCGGGAGTCAAGACCTGAGTAGTTTTTGGAACATCTGGTTCTTCAGATTTAACGTCAGTATGTTTCGTTGTGGTCGCCATAGTTTCTACAACAGTGGCCGGTTTGCTTGCTTCCTCTATTTTTTTCTCTAATTCCGTCACTCGCGATGAACTTTCGTGCTCAATCTGATTCACTTTGTATACCGCATAGCCGCCTCCACCCGCAACCACGGTGCTAAGAATGATGATAATGAGGACCGGTATTGTTATAAAGCCCTTTTGCATAACTTATTTATGATCAAAAAAATACAACATAAAAAAGAGAAAAGCAAGGCCGTTTTAAGGAACTACAAAGTATTTAGAGATAAAGATGGTGGAGAAATGATATATATTGCGCTATCCACATCCCGCCAACCAAACAGTGATATACTATTTCTATATGGCAAACGCAAAAGAAGAATTTAATTTCGACCTACCAACCGTAGAAGGTGCAAAGGTGACCAAGCCCCGAGTACACTTTGCTGGCGATTCGGTCTGTGTCAGTTGTGAGGGGTAGGG
>CAZSDR010000055.1:0-5248 GCA_964605695.1 uncultured Candidatus Saccharibacteria bacterium
GTTCCGGAAGCGGAAGAAACTGCCATTGAACGAGCAAGTGAAGTAGAAAGCGGCACCGAAGAGCCTGAGGATGACTTGGAAGAAGATGCTGAAGAAGTTGATTTCGATAGTTTTGATGACGAAGACGATATGTAACAAGTAAAAAAGCGGCCGGGCGTGAGCCCGGCCGCTTTTTGCTTTAAGAAAAGTCCTACACAAACCGCATCAGCACCTTCTGTTTCTTACCTCGACTCAATAAGAAAACGGGACCGTGTTCGTCTTCCGTAAGCGATACGGCTGGATCAGATAGAACGACCCCACCTACTGCCACAGCGCCGCTCTCAATAAACGTACGCGCTTCGCGTTTACTTGAAGCCAACGCAGAAGTGACCAACGCATCTACCACTGTCACGCCGGAGACGATCTCGCATACGGGCGCATTTTCAAGCAAAACCGTGCGTTCTTCTTCAGAAAGAATACTGATGGGAGTATCTCCAAACAGAACGGCTGAGACGCGTTCGACTTTTTCAGCTGCTTCTTTGCCATGCACAAAAGCGGTCACTTCATGAGCTAATGTGC
The DNA here is from genome assembly GCA_964605695.1 of uncultured Candidatus Saccharibacteria bacterium. GTDB lineage: Bacteria > Patescibacteriota > Minisyncoccia > Phycocordibacterales > UBA918 > OLB19. Next base: position 559 of record CAZSDR010000055.1, read on the forward strand.
GTTGCGCTAATCGTGCTCCAGGATCGGCAGTGTGTTGTTTAGCAATAGTTTCAATGTCTGCAAGCGGTAGGAACGTAAACAACTTGAGATAGTCAATCACACTTTCATCGCTTGCATTGAGCCAGAACTGATAAAAAGCGTACGGGGATGTCTTTTCAGGATCAAGCCAAACAGCATTGCCTTCGCTTTTTCCAAATTTCTTGCCGGTAGCTTTATCAATTACAAGCGGAGTGGTAATAGCATACACCGTATCTCCGGTCTTGCGGCGAATCAGATCGACTCCAGAAATGATATTTCCCCACTGATCAGAACCACCGACTTGCACGTCACAACCTTCACGTTCATGTAGTCTTAAATAGTCATAGGCTTGAAGGAGCGGATAGGCGAATTCGGTATAGGACAGCCCCTGCTCTCCCGAAAGGCGGGTAGCAATTGCATCTTTTTTAAGAAGTTCGTTGACTGTAAAGTGTTTACCGATGTCGCGCAAAAAAGCGACGAGACCAACCTCTGACAACCAATCATGATTGTTTACAAACGTTACGTCATGCTCGCCAAAAAGTCCTCTGGCCTGCAACGTTAGCTTCTCAACACGCGCTGCCACTTCTTCCGGAGGAGTCAGCGGCCTTTCGACATCAGGCTTTGGGTCACCAATCATGCCCGTACCGCCACCAACAAGGAAAATAACTCGGTGACCGCCACGCGCCAAATGAAGCAGAAACATCCATAAAGCAAAATTTCCCGCATGAGCAGAATCAGCGGTTGGATCTATACCATGATAGATCGTTCGTTTCTGGCCATCCAAGACTTCTCCTATGTCTTCTGCCGAAGATTGGTAGATGAAACCGCGAGCTGAGAGTTCTTCAGAGATTTTCATACGCTGAACTATACCACGCTTTCTTGAACCTTATAATATGGACAAGATGTGTTAATATGGCGATAGTACAGCGCTATATGAACTTCAAGAAAATTAAAAATCGGTTGAATTTTTTTAAGTCTTCCGACCTACTGATAGACATCGGTATCGGGATTTTTGTATTAGGATTGGTATCCGCCGGAGCGGTGCTCATTTTTATATCAATGCTGGAAATACCCGATCTGGCGGCCTTTGAGCAAAGGCGCATTCTGCAGTCAACCAAAATCTACGACCGCACTGGCGAAATCTTGCTGTACGACCTCCACCAAGACGTGCGGCGCACCATCGTGCCATTTGAGGAAATTTCCTACCATATCAAAAATGCCACAGTAGCTATTGAAGATGATGAATTCTACAATCACCACGGCGTATCTATCAGCGGCATCATCCGCGCTGCCCTCTCTAATCTAAACGAAGGTGACCTGCTTGGAGGCCAAGGTGGCTCAACGATTACTCAACAAGTAATCAAAAACTCTATTTTGGAGCAAGATAAATTACTGACTCGTAAAATAAAAGAATGGATATTGGCCATAAAAATAGAACGCGTACTCACAAAGGACGAGATACTCAATTACTATCTCAATGAGTCTCCCTATGGAGGCACTGTCTATGGTATTGAGGAAGCTGCACAATCGTTCTTTGGCAAACCAGCAAGTGACGTTACTCTTATTGAGGCCGCTTATTTAGCCGCCTTACCACAAGCACCATCGAGACTGTCTCCTTATGGGAACAACCGCGACGCACTTGATGCGCGAGCAAGACGCGTACTTGATCGTATGCTCGCTCTGAATTTTATAACCGAGGAAGAGCATCGGGAAGCCACTCAAAGCGAAATAGAGTTCCAACCTCAGACCATCTCCGGTATTCGCGCACCACACTTTGTTATGTATATACGTGACCTTTTGGCCGCCAAGTATGGAGAGGAGGCATTGGCTGAAAAGGGTTACCGAGTCATCACTACTCTTGATTGGGAACTGCAGCAGGAAGCGGAGCGAATCGTGAAGGAAAAAGCACTCGCTAACGTGGACCAATTCAACGCTCACAACGCCGCCATGGTTGGAATCAACCCCCAAGAAGGAGAAGTACTTATTATGGTCGGTTCCCGAGACTATTTTGATGAAGAGATAGACGGAAATTTCAACGTAGCAATCGCTAATCGACAACCAGGATCGTCTATAAAGCCAATTGTCTACGCCGCCGCCCTATCAAAAGGATATACTCCGGAAACGGTCGTGTTTGACGTGAGAACGCAATTTTCTACCGCGTGTGAACCGTCAAATTACAGCAACACTAATCCCTGCTATTCACCAAATAACTACAATAACCAATTCGTTGGCCCCATCAGTTTCCGCAATGCGTTGGCTCAGTCACTCAACATACCAGCGGTAAAAGTACTCTACCTAGCTGGCCTAAGAGACACAATACGACTCGCTCAAGATATGGGAATCACCACCCTTAATGATCCTGATCGCCTTGGTCTGACACTGGTACTTGGAGGTGGCGAAGTTAAGCTTCTTGAACACACGGGAGCCTATGGCGTTTTGGCAAATGAAGGTGTCCATGTAAACCAAAAAGCAATCCTGCGCATAGAGGACTCAGCAGGAAATGTCATTGAAGAAACTCCAAAAACCGAACGGCGGGTACTTGATCGCGACGTAGCCCTGAATATATCAGATATACTTTCTGACGACGTCGCTCGAGCTCCACTTTGGGGAGGGTATTCGCTAGTTCATTTCAGCGACCGTGATGTAGCAATTAAGTCTGGTAGTACCAACAACTTTTACGATGCTTGGCTGATGGGATACACGCCTAATTTTGCCCTCGGAGTGTGGGTAGGAAACAATATGCCTTCGCCAATGAATGGCCTCTCAGGTTTGATAGCTACTCCAATGTGGAGAGAGGTTATGGATATTGCTCTTGAGAAGGTTGAGCCAATGACCTTCGCTCAACCACCCGCCATCGACCCCAACTTAAAACCAGTTTTGCGAGGAGAAATATTTGATGCCAATCTATTGATTCAAAACATCCAGTCGGGTGACACCTCTCTCGATATCGGTGTAATAATTTCGATCGTGCACTCCATTCTTCATTATGTAGACAAAGACAATCCACGAGGACCCTACCCTACTAATCCAGCTTCTGACTCACAGTACTCACTCTGGGAATACGGAGTACAAAGGTGGAAAGAACAAACATATGGAGCGGCCCTGAGCCAGCCTTCTGAAACCTCACCAGAAGAAGACTAAGGAGAAACCAACCCTTATCGGATATCCACCGGACAACTTTTAGACCCTAATCGACCGCGCAAATGCGTGAGTATTTCGCCTTTATGGAGTGATAACTCACTCAACAGAGGCCCTGGGGCTTTTACATGAATGGTTTTTTTGTGGACGACGTAAGATACGTGATCTGTCTCTAATTCATATCCATACAGATCTTTTACCACGTCGCAAAACTCCTTGACCACACTCGATTGCGGCGCAAACAGCTTGTTTTTGTATTTCTCAAGAAGATTGCCTATATTTGTGATTTCTCCCCGGCCGGAACGCATACAGTTATTTATTCATTGGCATCACGAGATATCGAAGAGATGAATCGTGAAGACCGTGTAAAACCAGCGGCCTCCCAATCCCGGCAAAATGCAACGTGATGCTATCGTCTGGAATAAACGGTAACGGCTCTGAAAGATAACGCTGATTGAAGTTAAGAGCGATATCGCTACCTTCAGTCTGAGCAGGAACCGTTTCGATAGTTGTACCAACTTCGCCACTTTGAGCGGAAACGGTGAGTGTATTTTTCTCAACCTTTATTTCAACTTGAAGGAATTTGTTTAGAAAGATGTTGGTTTTTTTGAAGGTTTGTACCAAATCACTCTTAATGATCGTAGTATGGGTGCTGAACTCTTTAGGGATGATTTGTTCATAATCAGGAAAAGAGCCGGTAGTGAGACGTGATGTTATATACACACCACTTGGAAACACCAAAGCACACTGATTGTCATTTATCTTAATCTCAGGATCGGAATCTTCACTCTCACACACCCGAGCCATCTCAAGAGCATTCTTTTGTGGAATTAAAATAGACTCCGTAAAAATCAGATTATTTTGAGGAACGGTTTTTTCCATCAAACGAAAAGAGTCTGTGGCAACGAAGGTTAAGGTGTGTTCTTTCTTTTGGAATAAATAAATACTCCCTAATTCTGGCTTAATGGAAGACTGACTAGCGGAATTGGCCACAGTTCTGATACCGAGAGAAAAAAGTTCTCTACCTACAACCTGACCCTTAACTTCAATTCTTGGGATAGAAGGAAACTCTTCAAAAGAAATGGTTTTTATATTTGTTTTAGATCCAACTCCTTCAATAACCAGTACTGAATCTTCCATTCTAAGAGTTATTTCTTTTTGGTTTATATATTGAATTGTTTGAATAAGGGTTTGAGCCGGAACCGCTACTTGACCTTCTTTTTTAACCACTGCTGACACACTGGCTTCGATACCGATCTCAAGGTTTGTCGCTTTTATTTTTAATGAATCACCCTCAACGATCAATAAAACACACTGAAGAACGGGTAAAGTGACATGTTTAGTACTCACCTTACCAACAAGTTCGAGTCTTTTTAACAATAACTCTCGATCAGTTGATATGTGCATATTTATTTTTTAATTAATCCATTCTTATCCCTTATTAGGAGTGTGTGTATGTGGAAAGGTATTTTTTATGGCTTATACGCTAGTTTATTTTTACCTTAGAATTTTTGTAAGGTTGTGTATAAGGATA
>CAZSDR010000056.1:0-5012 GCA_964605695.1 uncultured Candidatus Saccharibacteria bacterium
AGAAAAAAACAAGGATTGGTGTGAGGCGATACTTTCAGGCGCTGAGGCTTATGCCTCTGCGCCTGAAAATAAACGGCCTGAACTTATGCGTCTGATGTTGTTTATCCGCAATTATTCGGGGCGACCGGGTTCCTCTTTAAAAATGCTTTTAGAAGAGTTGGCGCTTGGTCTGACCTAACTTTTTCTAAAGACAAATCGGGTGAAAGAACACGCTTTTATGGTATAATATAAGTATAGTAATTATGGACACTTTTTCTGGACGCATTGCTGAAGTAGAGCGTTGGCTTGAAAGCGAATATATGAGCATACGTTCTGGCCAAGCCACTCCGGGTCTTCTCGATGGTGTAAAAGTCTCCAGTTATGGGACATTCGTACCTATAAATCAGGTTGGTTCCGTTGGTATTGAAGATGCTCGTACACTCCGTATTTCTGTGTGGGATGCCAGTCAAGTATCAGCCATTGAGACAGCCATCAGGGAAGCTGATCTGGGTTTGTCGGTGGTTACTGATTCTGCCGGATTGCGAGTAATTTTCCCGGAACTGACGAGTGAACGCCGGGCTCAGCTTCTGAAGCTGGCCAAACAAAAACTGGAAGACGCTCGAGTGTCTTTACGGAGTGCTCGTGATGAAGTGATGAAAGATCTTGATAAACGTGAGAAAGCCGGCGAATTAAGTGAGGATGAAAAATTCAGAGAGAAAGAATCTGTCCAAAAGGCGATTGATGCAATGAATCGCAATCTTGATGCCCATTATGCAAAGAAAGAAGTGGAGATAACCAAATAATTATCAAGCTACCGCTACCACAGATATGACCATACTTTTGTTTCTTGTCGTTCTTTTCGTTCTCGTCCTCGTTCACGAATGGGGCCACTTCATTACAGCTAAGAAGACCGGAATGCGGGTGGATGAGTTTGGTATTGGATTTCCGCCAAAGCTGTTTGGGGTTAAAAAGGGGGAAACGGAGTACAGCTTTAACCTTCTACCAATCGGTGGTTTTGTGAGGATCTTGGGAGAAGATGCTGAAGGTGCGCGTGAGTCCGCTGACTATGAACGTTCGTTTGTTGCTCGGCCCAAGTGGGCGCAGGCGACAGTCCTTATTGCTGGTGTGGTGATGAATATTGTGTTTGCGTGGTTTTTGTTCGCTTTAGTTTTAATGATCGGTATACCAACTGCAGTCAATGAGGACGTAGCAACTTCGTCAGCCCGATTGGTAGTAGCTGACGTGCTAGTGGGTTCACCGGCAGCGCAGGCTGGAATACCGTCCGGTTCTACCATCTTACAAGTAGAAGATGAAGAGGGTGCGCATGCCTCACTTAAACCTTCTGAATTTCGCTCCTTTACCGCCGCCCGTGCTGACGAAACCCTTACGCTTACCTACGAAGCAGACGGAGAAGTCCATACTACCGAAATTACTCCTGTTTCCGGTTTAAGCGAAGATTCTCCTGAACAGGTTTTGGTGGGGGTTTCTTTGGCGTTAGTTGAGAATATACGAGAACCGGTCCATATCGCTATTTCCAGAGCCGTTACTATGACTTATGAGTCTCTGATCGCTATTACAATGGCCATTTTTAGTCTTTTGTCGCAAGCGTTTACTTTGTCGGCTGATGTTTCTCAACTAGCCGGTCCGGTCGGTATTGTCGGAATGGTGGGTGACGCAGCCGCAGTGGGTGTGTCGTCTCTCCTATTGTTTACAGCCGTTATTTCCCTCAACCTTGCGGTCATTAACTTATTACCATTTCCCGCTCTCGACGGAGGGAGGCTCTTGTTTGTGGCCATTGAAGCTGTGACGCGTCGTCAGATTAATCCGATCTGGGTGATGCGGCTCAATACCATCGGCTTCATTTTGCTTATTCTGTTGATGGTAGCAGTTACCTATAATGATATTATCAAGATACTGTAACGATCGATTATGAGGCAATCAAAATTATTTACCAAGACTCGCAAGGAAGCACCCGCTGATGAGACAGCTAAAAATGCTCAGTTGTTGATTCGAGCGGGTTTTGTCAGTAAGGAGATGGCGGGTGTGTATGCGTATTTGCCGCTCGGTATTCGCGTGATTGAAAAGATTAAGCAGATTGTGCGCGAAGAAATGAACGCCATTTCCGGTCAAGAACTCATTATGACCGCACTTCAGCGCAAAGAATTATGGGAAAGTACTGGTCGGTGGGACGATAAGGTTGTCGATGTTTGGTTTAAGAGTGAGCTTAAGGCGGGTGGGGAAGTTGGTTTGGGCTGGAGTCATGAAGAGCCAATTGGTGAGATGATGAAAAACTATATCGCAAGTTACAAAGACATGCCGATATACGTGTATCAATTCCAGACCAAACTACGCAATGAACTGCGGGCCAAGAGTGGCATTATGCGCGGTCGGGAGTTTGTGATGAAGGATATGTATTCTTTTTGTGCTGATGAAGAGAGCCATTTAGCTTTCTATGAATCTACCAAACCGGCCTATATGAAAGTGTTTGAACGAGTCGGTATTGGCAAGGATACATTCATTACCTTTGCAGCGGGTGGCGCTTTCACCGAATTTAGTCATGAATTTCAAACTATCTGTGAGGCGGGTGAAGACGTAACCTATATCAACCGCGAGAAAGGAATCTCCATCAATGAGGAGGTGTTGAATGAGGGTACGTTGCAAAAACTTGGTGTTACCCGTGCAGAATTGGAGGAGGTGAAGACTGCTGAGGTAGGGAACATCTTCAACTTCGGTCAGGATAAGGCGCGTGACTTAGGGCTTATGTTTAAAAACGAATCAGGAGATACTGTGCCAGTATGGATGGGTTCTTATGGTATTGGAATCACCAGACTGATGGGGGTTTTGGTCGAAAAATTCGCTGACGAGAAAGGAATTGTCTGGCCGGAGAGTGTGGCGCCGTTTAAAGTGCATCTGGTTGGCCTCAATAGTGAGGACATGGCCGTACGCGACTGGGCTGACGGTTTGTATCAAAATCTGGTTGATCGTGGAGCTGAGGTGCTTTATGACGATCGTGATCTGCGGCCGGGAGAGAAATTTGCTGACAGCGATTTAATCGGTATTCCATATCGCATTATTGCTAGTAAAAAGGGTAAGGAAGAAGGAAAATTTGAGGTTGTTACTCGTGCTACAGGAGAGGTACGACATTTAAACGAAGAGGAACTCTACGCAGATTTCGATAATTCAGACGCAACCTAACGTATTTAGGGTAGAGAAAGGCGGCACGGGCCCTTTGGGCCCGTGCCGCCTTTCTCTTTCTCCACATTCCGGAAGTGTTTGGGAATTTTTTGGAGTTCCGGTCACTTCATAGTAAAATAGTACCCACTATGGGCTTTTTCAGTGATCAGATCAAACGTCTCCTGGCCTCTCTTTCTACCGATATCGGTATTGATCTAGGTACCGCTAACACACTGGTTTACGTAAAAGGCAAAGGCGTAGTACTGAATGAGCCAACCATCGTCGCGATCAACAAAAAAACCGGTCAGTTAGTGGCTGTTGGTAACGAAGCTAAAACCATGTTGGGTCGCGCACCCAATCACATCGAAGTCATTCGTCCTTTGATCGATGGAGTAATTTCTGACTTTGAGGTAGCTGAAGAAATGCTAGCTTACTTTATTAATAAAGTGCGGGGCGAAAGTCGGTCATTGGTAGCGCCTCGTGTTTTGGTTGGAGTTCCGTCAGGTATCACCAATGTCGAGATGCGGGCCGCACGTGATGCTGCAAAGAATGCTGGGGTCCGGGAAGTCTTGCTCATAGAAGAACCAATGGCAGCGGCGATTGGTGCCAAGCTCCCCATAAATAAACCAACCGGAAACATGATCATTGATATTGGTGGTGGTACAACCAATATCGCCGTTATCTCTCTTTCTGGAATCGTGGTATCGGAAAACCTGCGCACAGCCGGAGATCATCTCAATGCCGCTATCGTAAGTTATATTCGCGATCAGTTCAAAGTTCTGATTGGCGATAATACGGCGGAAGATTCTAAGATTGCCCTGGCTTCTTTGCTTCAGAATGAAGAGGGCCAGGAAATGGTGGTGCGTGGTCGTGATGTTGTGACCGGTCTACCTCGAGAAGTTATTATTACCGATACCGATATCAGAAGCGCAATTTCCCATGGTGTAGATTCTATTATTGAAGCGGTTCGCTCGGTGCTCGAAAGGACACCACCGGAAGTTTTGGCAGATGTTATGAAGCGCGGCATATATATATCCGGCGGCGGTGCGCTGATTCCGGGAATTGCGCAACTCCTTCAAGAGCTTATGCAGGTCCCAGTTTTTATTGTGCCCGACCCGCTTCGTGCGGTTGTCAGAGGAACTGGTATAGTACTTGAGAATCTCGCACAGTATGAAGAAATTCTCATCGACAACGAGGGGGAGTTATCCGTATTCAATTCTTAGAAATAAGAAGGTAAAACTTGCATTGTTTGGGTTGTTGGCCGCACTGATCGTTTTTTTTGTTCCTAATATACTGGCGCGAGCAATTGATTTTTTTGCCGTACCAGTTGGTGTCACCAAGACGTGGTTGGATGAGTCAACAGCTGACTGGCCGCGATTTTTTCGTCACCGAGCGTCTTTAGTTGACGAGATAGATAGGCTCGAGGCAGAACTTCTTGTAACTACAGAGGACCGGTTGGTGGCGGAAGCATTAAAAAGTGAAAATGAAACTTTGCGAGCGTTGCTTGGTAATGAATCACAACCAAGGATAATGGCGGGAATCATCGGTCATCCCGGACAGTTGCCGTACGATGTATTGGTTATAGATAAAGGAGATCGCGATGGAATTATTGTAGATACTCCAGTCTACGGAACGGATAACACTGTCATCGGTATTGTTCGCGGCGTTCGTTCACACAGTTCTGTAGTGGAGCTGGTGACCTCTCCTGGAGTTTTATCTTCTGTATACATTGTCGGTCCAAATATATATACGAATGCAGAAGGCATGGGAGGTGGTCAGTTGCGGGTAGGCATTCCTCAAGGAATTCCGTTATCGATAGGGAATCCTGTGGTTTTTCCAGCTGCGGCTGGCGGTATTTA
>CAZSDR010000057.1:0-4961 GCA_964605695.1 uncultured Candidatus Saccharibacteria bacterium
CCGGTTCCTAAGGAAATAAAAGGAGTTGGTTTTTTGAATCTCTTGCGCGCTAGTGCGACCAGAGCCAATACCACGGATAAAAACTTCGGCATCTTTCATACCCATCTGTAATGCTTTGTCGCCGATAGTCTCACCAACCTTAGCGGCAGCAAATGGCGTTGATTTTCGACTTCCCTTGAAGCCGAGCGCTCCACTACTGGCAGCCATCACCGTGTTCCCCTTAGCGTCACAGAGAGTCAAAATGGTGTTGTTAAAAGTGGCTAAGATATTGAGACGCCCACTTACCACTTTCTTCTTTGGCACACGACTCAAAGCGCGTGACGTTCCCGCCACATCCGATCCGCCGCCTTTTTTTATGATTCGTTTCTTACCCATAGGAAATCATTAATTTAATAAGTGCGACTAGGTCTTTTCAAGCTTACGCTTACCAGAACCCATGGTCTTGCGCGCACCTCTGAGTGTACGAGCGTTGGTGCGTGTGCGCTGGCCTCGAGCCGGCAAACGCTTGGCATGACGGCCGCCACGATAGCTTTGTATGTCTTTTAGGCGTTTTATATTGGCACCTACCTGGCGCTTGAGCTCACCTTCAGTTGGAAACGCTTCTATCTTCTCACGAATGGCATTTTCTTGTTCGACCGAAATTCCAGCCGGTCGAGTGAACGGAGCGATGTTGAGTTCAGCGAGAATCTTCGCAGCGCGCGCACGCCCTACGCCATAGACCATAGTCAAACCGAATTCGAGGTGTTTATCGTCTGGAATTGTGATGCCGGAAATACGCATTTTATAAAATATGGTTAAGGTAACAAATGATCATTCATCAGCCCTGCCTCTGCTTATGACGAGGCTTGAGCTTGTTTATCACATACACAGTGCCACGACGTCTGACTATTTTATCGTCAGGACTCATTTTTTTGACTGATGATCGAACTTTCATAAATATGTTTTATAGACGTTTCGTTATCCTCCCCTTGCCTCCGTATGGATCTGGCACTATGGCGACCTTGTCTCCCACCAATACTTTGATGCGAAACTTTCTCATTTTACCCGCCAGGTACGCAATCTTGGACTCCTTCGTCTCGTCCATTATCACGCGAAAAAGCGCATTTGGAAGCGCTTCCTCTACGGTGCCGTAGACGAGTGTCTCTGTTTCCTTTGATTGATCCATTTAGATGGGCAGGATTTTAGCAAAATGCCGCAAAATAGTCAATAGCGACCCCTTCGTTAGGTTAAGTCTTAATTATCAAAGATTTCGATAATCTCTATTTTATCAGCCGTATCAGGGAACGAGGTCTTCCAGACCGGACGAATCACTGCATCAGCCTTAGAAATGGCTGGATATTGACCCAAAACCTGAGGTAGTGACGAGCGGCTTTGACCAAGCAGGTCCTGCTTAAGAGCCTCAGCGTCATAGGTTCGAATGATGCGGGGGTTACCAGTCAGGCGGAAAGAGATGTTATCCACAGAACTTATATTGGCAGAAACAGTGGACGGATCCTCATATGCGAAGGTGAGCGCTGAAGAATCTTCGACTCGAACCGGTTCTTGGTTGTAGTCAGCGACAGTGGATTCAGCAATAAACGCAGCGAAATCGGCTTCACCGAAAATTGGTATACGCAGGATGACTTTCTCTTTTATGGTTGCCATATTATTACCAGACTCAGTAGCAGGCAGTGATTCATATGTGAACGTAGTTGCTTCATCAAAGACAATGAAGCCAGCTGGGCGCTCACTCTCCACGCGAGAAGAAAGGGTCTCGCGTAATTCTGTACGCAAAGACTGCTGTGCAGACGCTAATTCTGATTCTGCAATAATAAACTGCGGACCTTCAAACCCTCCACTCATACTTTCAACCGACTCGCCGTAGATTTTTTCGTATTCCGGAGTGCCAAGAAAACCCGGGATAGAAAAGCGGCTCGGGCCGATGTTATAGGCGTCACCGGGCTGATCAGCAAACACTCCGGCTCTGACCACACCAGGCACAACCTCACCGTCTCTGGTGGTATACCCAGGTACGATGGCCGGATCTTTTATCTTAAATACTAATCCATCTTCCGTCTGAAAACGCGTGTTAGTGATGAGACGAATCGGATCTGGAGAAAAGGCGTTGTATACAAGGATTGTTCCCTCAGCCTGCTTTACCACCTCTTCTTGACCAGAAGCTTCGACTTGGCGCTCTCCCGTAGCTTCAAGCGTCATCACTTCATAGGCTAATTCTCCTGCCTGAGGTGCTCGCTTGGCTTCAATGACCGCATTAACCGTTGGATTATAAGAATGCGGTTGTACGGTCAATTTCACCCCACCAGTCAGCCAGCCGTAAATCACAACCGCTCCAACCAGTAGTAGAGCAATCAAAAGGGCGGATCGATAGATACGTCGTTTTCTTTTCTTATCGTAGCCAGTAAAACCGTTAGTGTCGACCTGCCTGGTGGTGGGCCGCTCGACGCTTTGATTTTCATACACAACTTCTTTAGTAGTATCGACTTCTGATATAACGCGTGATTTGCGCGACTCAGACGGTTTGATGTCTTGGAGGTTCCATTTTTGGGTCATAAGATACATTATACCGATTGGATACCGAATCCCAAAGAAAGTCTGTGAAAAGCGGAGACAGTGGGTAGTAAATGGCTCTATATTGGGCTTTATACGTTCGACTGCATTAGATATTCAGTCATAATAGTTAGTGCGCTATCGGTCGTACTGGCATACTGAAACAGATTTGGTGTAACCGCGTGCGCGACTGCCATACCAGCCCCGTCAGTAGAAGACAACGCTCGTTCAACGCGAGATTTGAAAAAGGAAAGGATATTGTGTTCACAGTGCACATATACGTACGGCGGCACTGAAAGTTCATCCTGGGCACTTAAAAATAGTTCTGAGACTTTTGACTCATAACTCTTTAAAATATCTTCCACTTCTTTTTGTCGTGCAGAAGAAAGTTTGCTGATGATTTGACTCTCGCCGGACTTAAGGAATGAATATGCTTCCTCAAGTGGTAATTGAGAAGCGTGCGCGATCTCGCGAGCGATCGAATATGATCCAAATGGCATAAACAATACATCCGCCAGAATGCCATCACGAACAAACGTGATTTCGGTAGCTTCCGTAGTGACATCGACTATGCATGTCTCTATTATGTGCTGGTTGCGTTGCTTGAGTACGGAAAAAAGAGTGTAGGCAAAGGAACGAACAGAAACTTTCGGGTGCGGAAAAATTTTATACAATGCATCTTCCAAGATACTCATGATTTTTTGCCAGGCGAGCTCAGCAGTGTGTGCTAGGACAAGATTCTTAGCTTTTTTTCCTATGGGATCAGGTACTGAGTAGCCATTCACGATCGTACCGGTAATAGCGTGAGCAACGGGAACCAGCTCCAGAGAAGTCAGAAATTCATTTTGCTCAATCATTGTTGTTGTTTGCGAAAACGCCGCGTCAGCAAGACTCTCAAGAAGACCGTCGTCAATTAAAAAATCACGCTCGTCGCTAAAATTGACCGTCTTGGGAACGGTATACATCCAAGGCGCTGACACTGAAACAAAGAAATGTTCTATTGAATTTGAGTAGTCGGAATGACGTAGCGCTTGCAAACCGCGATTACCCAACTCCAAACATGAGTTAATGAGCGTCGTTTCGATCAAGCGGGATGAGTCACCTGAAGCTTGTGCGCTTAAAAGTACGTATTCCCGATGCGACCAAATAACAGTCGGTTTGCGAGCATTTGATATGTGTACGATAGCGATGCCGACACTACCGGATCCAATATGTATAAGAACAACATTGGTACCTTTCTGACTCCTTTTGAACAAGCGCATAGTTAGTGTTTAGTATACAACACCACATACACGACTTCTCTGTGTGCGTGTCAAAAACTTGACGCTGAGAACATCACTCCAAAACCGCTTTGATTCGCCTAATTCCGGCCGCCGATGATTCTTCTTTTACAATCTTAAATACACCGGAGATGTCTGACAGTCGTTCAACATGAGGTCCGCCACATAATTCACGCGAGAAAATACTTCCGTCATTCCCAGTGATGGTGTAGACCTTCACCTCATCCGGATAACGATCCCAGAAACTGGCTTCAATGGTTGGATCTTTTTCGGCTTGGGTTTTTGGCATCATCTCAATCGTTACTTCCCCGCCGGTTGCAATCGCGGCATTAACGAAATCTTCCACTCTTTTTAAGGTGTCGCTGTCAATTCGATCGGGATGAGTAAAGTCAAAACGCAGACGCTCGCCGGTAATATTGGAACCGGCCTGATGGACATGAGTACCGAGTTCTTTGCGCAGACCAGCCAACAAGAGATGCGTGGCTGTGTGATATTGCACCACTTTCTCAGAATGATCGGCAAGGCCGCCTTTGAACTTTTGTTCCGCTCCGGCTCGCGAAAGATCTTGATGCTGTCTAAGGAGTTCACTTACTTTTTCCCAATCATCTTCTGTAATAGTGATATTTCTTTTGTCGGCTTCTTCCGCAACAAGTTCTTTTGGAAAACCGTGCGTTGTTATCAGGTTAAAAATAATCTTAGGTGGTATTCGATACCCATTATCTTCAAGAGGAAAACCTTCGTAGCCGCTTAGTATTTGGATAGTTTTATTAAATTCCTTAAGGCCACGCTCAAGCGTTTTGCGAAATTGCTCTTCTTCTTTTTCAATATTAGTAACGACGGCAAATTTGTTTTCTTCGAGATTACTATAGTGATCTCGATATGTCTCGATCACGCTCTCGGCAAGACTAGATAATTTTCCTTCTGGTATACCAAGCATGTCCGCATACCGAACAGCCCGCCGTAAGAGACGACGCACAAAATAACCTTGCTCAGAGTTTGTTGGATGTACTCCATCACTAATCATGAAGGTAGCGCCACGAATATGGTCAGCGATTACTCGAAAAGCCGATTGATCAGATTCGTAAACTGAACCAGAAAGAGATTCAATCTGCTTTATAATCCCATATAATAAAT